>JAOZSB010000057.1:6265-17093 GCA_029939895.1 Desulfobacterales bacterium | reverse complement strand
ATTATGTTTTTTTTACAACGCTGATATTGAATGCGAAGACATTTTTTATCAGGTACACAATAAGAATTAGGAGTAATATGGGCGAGATACTATCCCAGGACGAGGTCGACAGTCTATTATCTGGATTAGGTGATGGCAAGGTTGAGTCAGAGACCGATGAGGTTCCTGAAGCTGATGATGAGCATTCTACCTATGACTTTGTAAGTCAGGAAAGGGTCATAAGGGGGCGGATGCCCACATTCGAGGTTATTAATGAGCGGTTTTCCAGAGAAGTCCGGCAAAGCCTTTCAGCGCTATTGCGGACAACGGTGGATTTGAGCGCAGAGTCTATGGACACAATGAAGTTTTCAGACTTTGGTCGTTCCCTGCCGGTTCCGACAAGCCTCCATGTTTTTAAAATGGATCCCCTTCGCGGGCATGGCCTGCTGGTTCTTGACAGCCAGTTGGTCTTCAACCTTATAGATACGCTTTTTGGCGGCACAGGTACAGGCAAAGTCAGGGTGGAGGGCCGGGAGTTTACCGGCATTGAGGAAGCAATGGTCAAAAAGGTGGTATCTGCATGTTTCATGAATCTTGAAACTGCCTGGGCACCTGTGGAGCCGGTCAAGCCGCAGCTTGTTCGATCCGAGGTAAACCCTCAATTTGCGACTATTGTTTTACCCACTGACCTTGTTATTGTGACCAAATTTGAGGTGGAGCTTGAGCAGGCAGCAGGGACAATTATTTTATGCTTCCCCTATTCCATGATTGAGCCTATCAGAGGAAAACTTTCAGGCAGTTTTCAGGCTGATGTTCTTGATATTGACTATACATGGCAGAAAAGGGTTAAGGAAATTATACTTGATTCCATGGTTGATTTCAAGATTCAGCTTGGTTCCACGGAGATTTCAGGTGAAAGGCTTATTAATTTGAGTGCTGGCGATATTATACAGCTTGACCAGGATTCAGATGAACCCCTGAAAGGGATATTGGAAGGTCGGTACAAATACACCGGATTTGCCGGGCTTCAGCGAGGCTTCCAGGCTTTTCGGGTTGGCGATAAAATTTCATTGAAATAACATTTTTTACAAAAAGTATACTCACAGGTAATATTCATGGCAGATGAAGAAAAAAGTGTAGCAACAGGAGAAGAGACCAATCAGGAGCTTGATTTTATCCTGGAAATTCCATTGGATCTTTCAGTTGAGCTTGGCAGGTCAAAAATGCTTGTAAATGACCTGCTGCAACTTGGGCAGGGTTCCATTGTTGAACTGAAAAAGGCCGCAGGACTTCCCCTGGATATTTTCATTAACAAGAAGCTGGTGGCTCATGGAGAGGTAATTGTCGTCAATGGCAAGTTTGGAGTACGCCTGACCGACATCGTCAGCCCTGCTGAACGTATCAAGAGCCTGGGTGAAGGAGCATAATGGACTCTGGAACTTCATTGATTGGTGCTGATCTCTGGATGACCATATTTAAAAGCGGTGGAATGCTCCTTATTGTCCTTGGGTTGATGATAGGCCTGCTGGCTCTTATGAAGCGGCTCACATTAAACAGGGCTGGATTCGGCGCAACAAACCCCATCAAACATCTTGCCACCCATCATGTAGCACCCAGAGAAAAAATCATAATAATTGATGTTATGGGCGATAAATTTCTTTTAGGAGTCACCCCCACAAATATCACCTGTCTTGCCAGATTAGACGGGGACAGTTTTCCTGAACCAGATATGAATTCAGACGCTGGTTCTGCGAACAGCACTGGAAGCAGTGCATCGGGCCTGATGGATGCCCTGAAGATTCTTTCAAAGGATGTGAAAGAACCCAAAGCAGAATAAGACCCGGAAAAAGATAAGGCAATCGAAGAGGTAAAAGAATAATTCCAAAAATGGAAGAACATTATCTTGAAGAAAAAAAATAAGAGAACGCCATGGAAAATCAAAAATAGCAACGACATAATGAAAAAAAAGATATTGATGCTGATTGTCATTATCTCGATGTTGTGTGGTATTTCCGCAGCCTTTGCAGCAGACCTTCCCATCCCGTCTTTCAGGATTGGCATTGATGAGGCCACAGGCCCCGATGATGTTGCAGTCGCCCTTGAGGTTATTGCGATGTTGACGATCCTCACCCTGGCTCCTGGAATTCTTATTATGACCACATCTTTTACCCGGCTTATCATAGTATTTCATTTTCTGCGCCAGGCAATAGGAACCCAGCAGACACCGCCAAACCAGGTCATGGTCGGCCTTGCCATGTTCATGACCTTCTTTATAATGCGTCCCGTATGGACAGATGTTTACCAGAACGCACTTAACCCGTATATGGACAAGAAGATTTCCCATGTTGAGGCCTTTGAAAAAGCAAAGGTTCCCCTAAGAAAATTCATGCTTCTCAATACCCGTGAAGCTGATCTGGCACTTTTTGTAAATGCTTCAAAGCTTGGCAAGCCTCAGACCCAGGAAGATGTGCCGCTTTTGACACTGATACCGGCATTTATGATAAGCGAGTTAAAAACCGCCTTTATTATAGGTTTTCTTTTATATGCCCCATTCCTTGTAATCGACATGGTGGTTGCCAGCGTACTATTATCTATGGGCATGATGATGCTCCCGCCCATTATGATATCACTGCCCTTTAAACTGATGCTGTTTGTGCTTGTGGATGGATGGCATCTTATTGTGGGTTCAATGATCAAGAGTTTCGGAGTATGATAATATGACACCTGAAATGGTTGTCAGCCTTGCAACAGAGGCTATAACACTGACAATTCTCGTATCCATGCCCATACTCGGAATAGGTCTTGCTGTGGGTCTTATTGTCAGCGTTTTCCAGGCTGCTACATCGGTGCAGGAAATGACGCTGACATTTGTGCCAAAAATTCTGGCTGTATTTTTTGGGCTTATAGTATTAGCTCCCTGGATGATGGAAAAAATGGTTACGTTCACAGAAAAAATAATCAACAACATCCCCTTATATATCAGATAGCCAATGGGAATACTGAATTTTTCTCCCGATGAAGTAAGGGTATTTGTGCTTATACTCATCCGAGTAAGTACCATACTGTTCCTGTTCCCGATTTTCAGCAGCCCCATGATTCCAAATACTGCAAAGGCTGCCATGGCCCTTGTATTATCCCTGTTCATGTATACTTATATCCCGGTAGACCCTGCGCTTTTTCCTGAGACCGTCCCTGGAGTAGGAATACTTGTAGTAAGTGAACTTTTCATAGGACTGACACTGGGACTTTCCATAAGACTTTTATTTGCATCGGTGCAGCTTGCAGGACAACTGGTAGGTTTCCAGATGGGTTTTGGCATGATTAATGTACTTGATCCCCAGACAGGTGCGCAGGTTTCAATTCTGGAGCAGATCGGTTTCTGGGTAATGGTTATCATCTTTCTGATACTTAACGGCCACCATGTTTTAATAGCCACCATTGCAGACAGTTTCAACATCGTAAAGGTAGGAGTTATCAATATTCAAGCTGGCCTGCTCAAAGAGTATATGGTCTTTTGCGCCAATATATTTTCCCTGGCAATAAAGATCGGAGCACCAGCAATTGTGGCCCTGCTCCTCACCAGCGCGGCCTTTGGGCTTACAGCCAAGTTTGAACCCAAAATGAACATTATGATTGTGGGATTTCCCTTAAAAATTGTTGTTGGCCTGATATTTTTCGGTATGATGATCCAAACCATCTTAATAATAACAAAGCGTTATGTATTTGATTTTGCCGGTCTGCTGCTGTCGATGCTCAACTGGCTGACACCCTGAGCCGGGAAACCGTGATGCAGCGAAGGTGTAAATCAAAATAATAGAAAGTTAAAATATGGCGGAAGACAGCAACCAGGAAAAAACTGAAGAGGCGACCCCCAAGAAGCGCGACAAAGCGCGGGAAGAGGGTCAGGTCGCCAAAAGCATGGAGATTCCTTCGGTTTTTATCATGCTCTCTGCCTGTGGTATTCTCTATGTTTTTGCATACTTCATCTACCAGAATATGCTTTCTATAATGCGCCACACATTTTCCTTTGACGAAGTCCCGGATTTAACAATATCTTATGTAACCGACCTTTTATACAAGACCACCTTCAAGGGAATTACATCAGTCCTCCCCCTGATGCTCGTCATTGTACTTACAGCCCTGATAACAAATTTCATGCAGGTGGGCTTCAAGCTTTCAGCAAAAGCCATGATGCCAAAGCTCAGCAAGTTCAATGTCATCAGCGGTGTTGCAAAGATGTTCTCAAAAAAGACCGCTGTGGAGCTGATAAAGTCTATTTTTAAAATTATTATAATTGGCGCTGTCTCATACTTTTGCATAATGGGTGATCTTGAAGAGATGATCCATTTGTTTGACACAAGCGTAGGCCACATTCTTGTGTTTACATTAAAGGCATCATTTAAACTGTTTATCTGGGTTGTTCTGGTTATGACCTTTATCGCTATCCTTGATTTCATGTTTCAAAAGTATCAACATGAGGAGCAGATAAAAATGACCAAACAGGAGGTAAAGGACGAATATAAGCAAACCGAAGGCGACCCCATGGTCAAATCTCGAATCAGGACAATCCAGGCCCAGGCCTCACGCCAGAGGATGATGCAGGATGTACCTGATGCAGATGTTGTTGTGACCAACCCCACCCACCTGGCCATAGCCATAAAATATGACCCTGCCCAAATGCCTGCACCTTTGATTTTAGCCAAGGGAGCCGGGCTTATAGCCCAGCGAATAAAAAAACTGGCAATAGAAAATGATGTTCCTGTTGTCGAAAACAAAGAGTTGGCCCAGAACTTGTATAAGATAATAGACGTTGGAGATGCAATACCGTCTGAGTTCTTCCTGGCGGTTGCGGAAATTCTGGCCTATGTATACAAGATGAAAGGAAAAACGATGCAGTAGCAAGCATCGGGCCGGAGGAAAAAAACTCTTGAGTTTTTAGTTACCGTCAGCATCCCGACAGTAAGCGTCAAAAAAGAGACAAATCTTAACAGGGGATGAAAATGGCAGCAGAACAACTCACATTATCTGACAAACTTTTAAACGAAGCATCTGACATAGGTTTAGTAATTGCCATCATCGGAATTCTAATGTCCATGCTTCTGCCGCTTCCTCCATTCATGCTCGATCTTCTCCTGGCATTGAACATTACCCTTGCGGTAATTGTCCTTATTACAGCCATGTACACGGAAAAGCCCCTTGATTTTTCTATTTTTCCAGCATTGCTCCTCATGCTCACCCTGTTCAGACTCTCCCTGAATGTCGCCTCAACAAGGCTGATACTTCTAAAGGGAAACGAAGGGGTGCAGGCTGCCGGATCAATCATTCAATCCTTTGGCAACTTTGTTGTAGGCGGCAATTATGTGATAGGTTTTATCATATTCATCATCCTGGTACTCATCAACTTTATTGTTATCACAAAGGGTTCCGGCAGAATTGCAGAGGTAGCAGCAAGGTTCACACTCGATGCAATGCCCGGAAAGCAGATGGCAATTGACGCTGACCTGAATGCCGGAATAATTGATGAGGGCCAGGCCAAGGCAAGAAGAGAAGAAATAGCAAAGGAAGCCGAGTTTCACGGTGCAATGGACGGTGCAAGCAAGTTTGTAAGGGGAGATGCAATTGCAGGAATTATCATCACCCTTATCAATATTATAGGCGGTTTTATAATCGGCGTTTTCCAGATGAACATGGAACTTCTTGATGCAGCCCAGAGCTATTCACTCCTGACCATTGGTGACGGCCTGGTCTCACAGATACCAGCTTTGATTATATCAACCGGTGCCGGTATCCTGGTTTCAAGATCAGGTTCTGACAAAAGAATGGGCAAGGCCTTCAGCGGTCATGTCATGAAAAATCCCCAGCCTGTGTTCATAGGTGCTTTTGTATCATTTCTTATGGGACTGGTTCCCGGCCTGCCCTTCATGCCCTTTGCAACCCTGGCTTTTCTAATTGCAGGTGGAACATTTTTAGTACTGAGAAAGCAGGCCACCAGCGATGATCTGCTACTTCCCGGTGGTGCAGAGCAGGAAGAAGAAGATGCAGAAGGCCCGGAGGAAGTTGAACACCTCCTGACCATAGACCTCATGGAACTTGAAGTTGGTTACGGCCTTATCCCCCTTGTTGACAAGGATCAGGACGGCAACCTCCTTGACAGGATAAGGGCCATTAGACGACAGTTTGCAACGGAACTGGGAATCATTGTTCCGCCAATACATATTCGTGACAACCTCAAGCTCAAGCCGTCTGAATACAGGTTCCTCATCCGTGGTGGCGAAATGGCAAAGGGCGAATTGATAGCCAATCACCTGCTGGCAATGAATCCAGGTGATGTAACAGCACAGATTGAAGGCATAGAAACAACTGAGCCGGCCTTTAACCTCCCGGCAATCTGGATACCACCGGAAAAGGAAGAAGAAGCCAAATTTGCAGGATACACAGTTGTGGATAACTCAACAGTAATAGCAACACACCTTACAGAACTGATACGCAACAATGTATTTGAACTACTTGGCCGCCAGGAAACCCAGCACCTCCTGGACAACCTGGCAAAAACCAATCCCAAGGCTGTGGAAGAGCTTGTACCTGCCAACCTGTCTCTGGGAACCGTACAGAAGATACTCCAGAACCTGCTCAGGGAAAGGGTTTCCATAAGGGATCTGCTGACAATAGTTGAGACCCTGGCTGACTATGCTCCCATGAGCAAGGACCCGGATCTTTTGACGGAATACGTCAGGCAAAAACTTGCCAGGAGTATCCTGAGCCACTATGTTCAGGATGACAGCATACTTCCCCTGATAACCCTTGAGCCTTCCCTTGAGGAAGCACTCATGAAAAATATACGCACAAGCGGACAGACATCATATCTTAGCATAGACCCTGGTTTTGCAGAATCGCTGATTCAGGCACTGATGAAAGAGACGGAAAAGGTCATGGGCATGAATCTACAGCCCATTATCCTCTGTGCTTCCGCGCTTCGAAGACATTTCAAAAAACTGGTTGAACAATACGCTCCGACGGTGATGGTGATATCACATGCGGAGATTATCCAAAACATTAGAATCCAGTCGGTGGGAAAGGTTGATTTAACAAATGAAAGCTAAAACTTACAAGGCAAAGAGTATTCAGGATGCAGTCGACAGAATCAAAAGAGAACTTGGACCCGATGCCATGATCCTGTCCACCCGACGAGTTGCAAAAGGCCCCATGAACCCATATGGAGCAGACTACTTTGAAGTAACTGCCGAGCCTGGAACTCCTCCTGCAACCAGACCAGCAACACCACCTGTAACGCCTGCACATGCAAAACCGCCACTAAAAACAGGCCAGCCAAAACCTGGTTCTATAGACGCAAGAATGGAGCTTTTGGCCAAAGCCTTTCCAGATAAAATTCCCGGCACATCACCAAAACCAGCAGCACAGCCCCAAAACACAGATGCCTGGGAATCAGTAAATCAGGAACTCGGTTCAATCCGTGATCTCCTGGTCATGATGAGCCAGACATCTCCAAATGTAATGAACATTAATCCATCGTGCCTGAAGCTGTACGCACGCCTGGTCAAGTCTGGAATTTCCGAAACAAGGGCAAGGAGATTCATGGCAGGTGGCGGAGCCTTTGGCGAAAACGGTGAATCCTATGAAACCATCCAAAAAAACGTCATCAGAAGCATGATGTCATCAATCACAACCAGTTCTATCTTCAACGGGCTGGGCAAAACAAGAGAGATAGCAGCGGTTGTAGGCCCTACGGGCGTTGGCAAAACAACCACAGTTGCAAAACTCGCAGCCGAGCTTGCTCTCAAGCAAAAAGCAACCGTGGGACTTATCTCCATTGACGGTTACAGGATAGGTGCATTGGATCAGCTTAAAACATATGCTTCAATAATCGGGCTTCCATGTCTTTCTGCATTTACAAAGCAGGAACTGGTTGCAGCAATTAAAAAGTTTTCAGACAAGGATGTAATTCTTGTTGATACAGCGGGCCAGAGCCACATGGACAAAGAAAGGCTTGGGGAACTTGCCCGTGTTATGAAATGCGGTGCAGGAATATCCACTCACCTGGTACTGAGCGCAAATACAAAGCCATCTGACATGAAAAGGGCAGCAGAAAACTTTGCTGTTCTCAACCCGGAAAGCTATATCTTCTCAAAGGTTGATGAAACAGAAACAAGGGGCGGCATTGTAGATCAGGTAATGGAAAAGAATCTGCCAATATCATTTTTAACCAATGGCCAGGGAGTGCCAGAGGATATTATGGCAGCAGACAGAAAAGAGATAATGCAATTGGTACTCAATTAACAGCTTTGTGCAGCCCTGATTTTAGTGCAGTAAAAAGACAATTGAGTTTCATTGACAATATAAAGTTGAATTGATAGCATATAATATGCTAAAATAAATAAATCACACTTGTGATTATGTTCGGGGGCGTTATTGTGAGTCAAAATGCAGGTCAGAATGTAGACCAGGCTGAGGGATTAAGAAAATTGATTAATGAAAAAACAGAAAACTTGAAAAGTGCATCAGCAAATAAGGCAGGGAACAATGCGCCCAGAGTTATAGCTGTTACCAGCGGCAAAGGAGGAGTTGGCAAAACCAATATTACCGGTAACCTTGCGATAGCTCTCACAAAAATGGGTAAAAAAGTCATGGTCTTTGATGCTGACCTTGGTCTTGCAAACATCGATATTATTTACGGGATTAATCCCAGATATAATATTGCCCATGTCCTTGCAGGGGAAATGAGCCTTTCCGAAGTACTTACAGAAGGGCCGCACGGTGTGAAGATCATCCCGGCTGGATCAGGTTTCGTCAACCTGACACAATTGACCGAGGGAGAAAAGCTTAACCTGCTTGGAGAATTCGAGTCAATGAACGAGGAACTCGATTATCTTCTGATAGACACCGGCGCAGGAATTTCCACCAATGTACTCTATTTCAACCTGGCGGCAGATGAATGCATTGTAATCGCCACCCAGGAGCCGACTTCCTTAACCGATGCCTATGCCATGATGAAGGTAATGTCCAACAGCCACGGAGCAAAACGCTTCAAGCTCCTGGTGAACATGGTAGCTGATGCAAAGGAAGCAAAACAGGTTTATCTGACCCTGGTTCAGGCGGCAGATAAATTTTTAAACAACGTAGTCCTGGAATACATGGGGTTTATTCCCATAGATAATTCCGTGAGAAACGCAGTGCGCACCAGGACACCAGCGATTGATGCTTTCCCAAAGGGCAATTTTGCAAAGGGAATAACAGACCTTGCAATGAGAATCGACAAGAGCCCGCGGCCTTCGGATTACGATGGCAATATTAAATTTTTTCTTAAAAGATTCATGGATTACAGCCTTAAACCTAATTAATTTTTTTTAACAGGATTAAGTTTTAATATAAGCATATTGGCATTGATAAGAAACAGATAGTTTTGCATTTGGGCACTAACCAGAAAACAGAAAAGAGGCACTGCTTGGCTCCTCTAAAAACAAATACCGTAGATAGCAGATACAAGGCTGACCCGGCTCGTGCCGGAGCCTACATTATGGAACCGGCTGCACGGGAATCACTGATTGTGGAATATGCGCCCCTGGTTAAACGCATTGCAGGCAGAATGGCCATGCGTCTACCTTCAAGCGTAGTTTTTGATGAATTGATCAGTGCAGGCTGTTTAGGGCTGATAGACGCAGTTGACAGGTACGACCCGTCAAAAAACGTCACATTAAGGACCTATGCCGAGTACAGGATAAAAGGCGCAATCCTTGATGAGCTAAGGAGCATGGACTGGTATTCCAGATCAATGAGGAAAAAAATCCAGGACATTGAAAAGGCCCTTCAAAAAATTGAAACCATGAAAGGCTCCCCAGCCGAAGACACGGAAGTGGCAAATGAACTTGGGCTGACCCTGCCGGAATATCAAAAAAGACTTTCAGACATCCACGGTGCTGCACTTTTAAGCCTTGATGAATTTATCAAAAACGAAGACAACGACTCGTCTTCCATGAACTCCTTCCAGGAAAGATTGAAAAGCACCGATGACCCGGAAAAAAATATCGGCAAAGAAGAACTCAAGAAAGTTGCTGCAAATGCGATAAGAAGATTATCAGAGAAAGAACAAGTGGTTATATCTTTATATTATTACGAAGAGCTTACATTAAAGGAAATCGGAAGCGTTCTCAACCTTACAGAGTCGAGAATATGCCAGATACACACTGCGGCCTTGCTTAAACTGCAAGCAAGACTGAAAGAGTATAACGAAGATTAAGCAACATTAAGAGCCTGTTTCAATTTATTTGTAAACAAGTTCAATTTGATTCAAGAACAAAAAAGCAATTGAATTAAAGAGAACGAATTAAAGCAGACTCGAAAAGAAAAGGGCCATGTCCGAAGATAACGAACTTTTCTCACAGGATGATATTGACGCGTTACTGTCTGGTGGAGGGCCTGCCAGTTCTCCAGAGCCAGCCCCTGAACCAGATCCACCGGCAGATTCCGGGGGCGATGAGATGTTCTCCCAGGACGATATTGATGCGCTCATGGCAGGCAACAGCCCGGCAGCTCCTGCCCCGGCTCCTGAACCTGCTCCACCACCTCCGGCTGAAGATTCCGGGGGCGACGAAATGTTTTCCCAGGACGATATAGATGCACTCATGGCAGGCAACAGCCCGGCAGCTCCTGCGCCAGCTCCTGAACCTGCTCCTCCACCTCCGGCTGATGATTCCGGGGGCGACGAAATGTTTTCCCAGGACGATATTGATGCACTCATGGCAGGCAACAGCCCCGCAGCTTCTGCCCCGGCTCCTGAACCTGCTCCTCCACCTCCGGCTGATGATTCCGGGGGCGATGAAATGTTTTCTCAGGA
>JAOZSB010000057.1:0-6165 GCA_029939895.1 Desulfobacterales bacterium | reverse complement strand
CCTGCGCCTGAACCAGTTGCAGCACCTGCGCCTGAGCCAGCACCCGCGCCTGCACCTGAACCAGCAGCACCGGCAGCAGCAGTAATTGCTGATGAACCCAAGGATGATTCACTGGTAACCCAGGAAGAGCTTGATGCTCTGATAGACAGTGCAACACCTGAACAGATGAAGCCGCCAGAGAGGGCCGCAGCCCCGGCAGCAGCAGCACCCGCAGCAGCAGCACCCGCAGCAGCAGCACCGGCAGCCGCTGTAATTGCAGATGAACCCAAGGACGATTCCCTGGTAACCCAGGCCGAGCTTGATGAACTGATAAATAATGCCACTCCTCAGCAGATGCAGCCAGGTGCCATAATTACTATTGCCGCTGATGATGAAGATGACGAAGCAGATGGTCTTCTGGATGGAGATCCCCTGGATTCTCTTCTTCCATCCGATGATGATGATCCAGGCGCTGGCGACGATGGTATGCTCACCCAGGATGATCTTGACAACCTGCTCAGTGCGACAGACGATGGAGAAGACGAGGAAAGCGCACTTGATCTGGAGGATTTCGGCGATTCAGATGATGAAGCCGAGGGTGAAGGAGAAGAAGAAGACGACGAGAGCCTCATTTCACAAAACGACCTTGACCAGTTGCTAAATGGTGCAGAGGACTACGATTCACCTGATGAGACTGAAGGTGAAGATGACGAAGATGCAGATGGACTGGTTTCCCAGGATGATCTTGATGCACTGCTTCAAGGGGATGATTTTTCCGGTGACGAAGGATCTGAGTTTGAAGATGATGAGGAAGAAGATTTTGATTTTTCCGATGGGTCAGATGATTCCATGGACAGTCTTCTTGGTGACGACGACGATGATGATGACGATGATGATTTTACTGATAAAAGTGATCAGGTAATTCTCGAAAAAGACGATGATGCACCTGCCGCAGCCAGTGGCAAAAAAAAATGGTATGCATCTAAACTGTTCTGGGTAGCTGCTTCACTGGCATTCTTAATGATGGGTGCAGGTGGCGGCGCAACTGTTTTCTTTCTTATGCTAAAACAACCCGTTGAAATAGCCCAAACCGCCCAGGTTCCCCAGGAGGAGGCACAGCCAGCAGAAGCACTTGAAGAGACTGAACTTCCGCCTGACGAGGAGGTTATGGACGAGCCGGAAACTGCTGAGTCTACTCCCGAAGAGACAGTGCCTGAAGAGGGAACAGAACTCGCACAGGCTGAGCCCCCGGAAGAAGAAGAACCACTTGAGGAAGAGCCACTTGAAGAAGAACCAGAGCTGGTTGATGACCCGGTTCCAGCCGAACCGCCAGAGCCACCGGTTGTAACATCAATACCATTTAATGGATTCATAGTTCTGGCCCCGGAAAACTCAAAGAGTGTAACCTATGTTAAAACAGACATACTGGTGGAGGTTGAAGGTAAAGCTCAGGCAGATGACATCATAGAAAATCCAGCATATTATCGGAATTTAATTTTTGAAACTATTCGAGGCTCAATAGGCAACAGGGGAAGTTCGTTCTTATCCAGAGACGCGCTAAAACAGGCACTTACTGATACCTTAAATGGTAATTTACCTGAAAGCAAAGGAGTCAAGGCAATAGAATTCGACTCCTTCCAGGCACTGTAAACCTTTATGGAGAAAGGTTTTCAAAATGACAACGCTTTCAAATTTAAACATGGTCGTCCAGCAGGGTGGTGGAGTGCGTGAAGCAGTAAGTGACCGCAATCAGCCCCAAAATATCGGGCAGGCTGCTGCGGAACAGCTCCAGTTAAAAAAAGATGAGGAGCAGCGCACTACCGTACAGAATGCCCAGGAAGACGACCGAATAACAAACGATGAAGAAAAAGACGCAAAGCAAAAGATGGAATACCAGGCCAGGGAACGCAAAAAGAAAGAGAAAAAAGACAAGGAAGCTGCTAAAAGCAATCCAGACGGGCTAGGACGATTGATCAATACTGTGGGTTAATCTTCTTTTTGAGTTTTAACAATTGCCATCGTGCATAAACTGCCATGGGCAGACCAGTTTCTGAGTTTACTTTCTGGCCTTAGGCGAAATATGATAGATAGATACTTAGAGCATCTTTCATACAAAATGCGTTGCGTAGAAACCAGAATTGCGTGGAGTTTTGCTTTACGTGGGGTGAGCAAAACCAGCTAAAACCGTCATACCTGATTAACGGAAAAATAAATGATAAACATGGGGCCTTTTTCAATTGAAATGTGGATCGCCTTTCAGATGATAATTGATGTCGTTCTGATTGTGCTTGTACTGTTTTCCCTTAAAAATCTTAAACTCGGCATGGGCAAGGATGCTTCAAAGGCAGCCTCTGCCCGTGTTATTAAAATGATAGAGCCGCTTTTAAAAGAAGCAGACTCAACAGCAAAGGCGTTTGAAAGGCATCTGGAGGAAAAAAATCAGATAATTGCCGCCCTTACTGAAAAACTCGACAACAGGATTATAAGCCTGAACCTGCTTCTCAACCGCAGCGAGACCGCACTGGCAAATCAAATGCCTCCAAAGGCAACCCCGCCTCGCACTATACCCCGCCCCACTGTCCAGGAAAACCCGCACCATGAAGTACCTGCCCAGACATATACAGAGCAGGAACCAGAGCCAGCACCACAGCCCCAGGCAAACGTATACGACCAGCAGGAAGCAATCCTGAAAGAGTACCAGCAGGGTCTCTCCCCTGCAAAAATCGCACAAAAACTATCCATGCCACAGGGCGAAGTCGATCTGGTCATAGACCTTAAAATGAAGCTTCATAAGCTCCGCCAGGAAAATGATTAAAGTTAATTGCGAAATAAATTCATCATGATTATCATGGCAGGAAATGATTTAAGGCAATTTACTACTTATTAACCAACCACAGGAATTCATGAACCCAATTTCAAAAATTCTGGTTTCGTCGTCAGATGTTGTGCTCGACAAAAAGGGGAGCAGCAAAGCTGGTCTTTCCAAGGTCAGTCCGGGGCAGACCATAGAGGCCAGGGTTGTGGGGATGAAATCTTCAAGGGTTGTGGAGCTTGAGGTTGCAGGAAAACGCATATCTGCAAAAACATATGTCCCAATGAAAAAAGGGGACACCATCCTGCTCAAGGCTGAAAAATCAGGCGAGCAGATGACCTTCAAGCTGGTCGGGGCAAAGGGCGAAACCCCCCTGCGTTACCACATAAATATGCTTAACTCCATGGGGCGTGCAGGCCCTTTTTCAAAAATCAGCCACCTTATAAACAACCTGTCGCAAAAGACAATGCAGGGCAAAACCAGCCCCGACTTAAATAAAACCCTTGAACACAACGCAAATCAGTCCCTGAAAAGCGAGGCCCGACAGGCAGCAGTCAAGCTGATTGAGCTGGGAAACCAGTTGAAAAGCCTGCAAGCCAACGGCAAAGGCAATCGACTATCTGAACCCGGCGGCAAAGCAGATGCCACCCCTGGAAAGGTGGCAAACCTGGCTGGCAAGCTCATCAACCTGGGCAACCTGCTTAAAAACGGTCAGCTTGATGAATCACTAACAAGCAAAGAAATGGCAAAGGTGCTCAAAAGCCTGACTCCCGAAGGCAAAGCTGGCGATACTGCCTCCACCAAAAATGCAGTATTGTCGAATTTGCGTGATGCAGTAAAAGATATTCCTCAAAAAAATGATGCACCCATTAAATCCCAGACAGAAAAACTGGCGGGCCAGGAGAAGGTATTAAAGGATGGCGCATCAAAGGCCGCCAGCAATGCAAAGAACTCCCTCAAGCTGGCTGGGCTGCCTGAATCTGGAACCACTGGCTCAATAAAAGGCCCTGCAAATCCAGGCGCAGGTTCCCCTGCAAATCCAGGCGCAGCCTCCCCTGCAAACCCAATTACCAACCTTGCTGCCAGTGCTGAAGGTCTTGCTGATAAGCTAATTGAACTTGGGGATCTGCTCAAGGGCAATCAAATAGACGAGGCATTAAAGGCCACTGGAATTAACAAGGTTCTCCAAAGCCTTAAGGGTGATCCCAGGGATGCATTACTTCCAAAACTGCGGGAGGCCGTTGAAAATATTGCCCTGAAATCAGATGCACCTGACAGGGATCTCCTCCCAAAACTCGTGGAAAAGGGCGGCCTGTCCATGGAAAACAGACTGGGCAAGGCAATAAA
The DNA here is from genome assembly GCA_029939895.1 of Desulfobacterales bacterium. Taxonomy (GTDB): domain Bacteria; phylum Desulfobacterota; class Desulfobacteria; order Desulfobacterales; family JAOZSB01; genus JAOZSB01. The sequence goes on along the minus strand of JAOZSB010000057.1, from coordinate 2,027 downwards.
TTTAAAACCAGATGCAGCAGCCGCAAACGCCAAGGAGGTGGCAAACAACGACCTCAAGGCGCTGTCCATGAAGATAATCTCGCAACTCCCGGAGTCTGATAAAGCAACAGCCGGTGCTTTACGAGCTTTTGTGGATGGCATGGAAAATCTGCAACTGTTGAACAGGTTTTCATCGGAGGAATCAGGCCGTTTTTTCATGCCTCTGCCTACCCTGCTTGGCGATGAACTCAAATTTGGTCAGCTTTTCATGGACCTGGGGAAAGATGAAAATTCCGATGATAATCCAGAAAACCGAATTATCAAGGTTGCGTTTCTGCTTGAAATGTCGAATATCGGAGATGTTCGGGCAGACTTCTCTGTTTTAAAAAAAGGCGTAAGCGGAACATTTTATGTCAGCAGCGAAGAGGTTAAAACGCTTTTTACTGAAAACTTTAATACCCTGAAGGAAAATCTGGGCAGCAAGGAATTCATGGTTCAATCCATATCATGCAAGGTCATGGAGCCAGAAAAGCTGTCCGCTGAAAGCCTTGCCGAAGAAATGATAAAACACGGGGAAGGACTGCTTAACCTCGTAATTTAACCCTATACAGCATACAGATTAAAAACATGGCAAAAAAAGCACCCATAAAAAAGGCAGTAGCCCTGAAATATAAAGCTGGTGACAGCAGCGTCCCAAAGGTTGCAGCAACGGGAAAGGGCCTGATTGCCGAAAAGATTATAGAGCTGGCAATAAAACACGGCATCCCGGTAAAGGATGATCCCGACCTTGTTGAGGTGCTTTCCAAGCTGGAAATTAACGATGAAATCCCCGCCACCGTATATGTAGCAGTTGCCGAGCTTCTGGCCTTTGTGTATTCCATGAACGGTAAGGATAAGAAGTAGTCTTTAGTATTGTGAAAGTTATGAAAAATCATAAATTGCCAGCATCAATTCAGCCCTGAAGGGGCGGCATATACCAGCCCAGGGTGTAAGCCCTGGGAAGCCTCCCGCCCCCTAACAATCCAGCCCTGCAAGGGTGGCATATAAATAAAATAGCAAAAAATCCAAATTCGATTTATTGGTTGTGTGCATCCTGGTGCGTAAAACAATAATAGGGAACTCACTGCGTGAGGGCTGGCCTGGTGGCGAGACTCCCGGTGTGTATGAAATTAAAAACTAATCCAAACGTGAATGGCGATCACTGAGATTTTGATTTATATTTCACCCTTACAGGGCTTGATTCGCAGGGAGGACTTAATACCCAGGGCTCACACCCTGGGCTGGTATATTTCGCCCTTTCAGGGCTGGTAATTCGATTATAGTAATGCATCGGCAGAATTGGACATTACGGTTGAATGCTCCCATGAATGCTATTTTTTTAAATCACTCTTTTGCACAGTCTGCATGGCATCGATTTTTTGCTCAATCTGTGTTGCTGTTTTATTAAGTTCATCTTTTAGAAAGTCCTTTGATGGGCCGGAAAATGCATACCAGAATCCACCCACACCAATAAAAAGGCTTATGATTGCCACCATGTATGAAATGTAAGATCGCTTTTTCATGGAATCGTGATCTATTTTTATTTGTTTGTACTCCTCAAGCACTTTTTTTATGGGGTTCAATAATTCATTGTCACTTTCATGTTGACTTTCGCTGCATAAAACTGTGAGCCTTGCAAGAGAAGGTCGTACTTCATCAGGTAACGCCTCAAATGGCTTTGCTTTGTTTAGATCTTCCAACAGCCCTTTATAAATATCATGCTCATCCTTTACATCAGTATTGGAATATAATTGATTTAGACATGCTATAGATTGCCCGGATGACAATTCAAAACCACGACCAATTTCTATAATCTCTTTCGCTTCCAATTTAATATTATTTTTAATCTTGCTTTGTAACTTCTCCTTCAATTTTGACTTTTCTTTTCCTTGTTGGTTTTTTCGATTTCCCAATGACGTTGAAAGCCCATCTATCACATAAGCTGTTGACATGATTAATAAAAACATTGCCACAGTTAAACTCAAATCAAGAACATCCATATCAGTTAA
>JAOZSB010000356.1 GCA_029939895.1 Desulfobacterales bacterium | reverse complement strand
AAGTAGAATATGAACATTTTGATGATCGTATTGCTTTTACTATTAAAGACCACGGAGATGGTTTTGACTGGGAATCATATCTTGAGCTAAACCCTGAAAGGGCTTTTGACAATCATGGTCGTGGCATTGCCATGGCTGGGATGTACAGCTTTGACGCACTAACTTACCAGGGAAGTGGAAACGAAGTTATTGCGGAAATTAATTTGCCCATAAAATAAAAATAATAATATGCCAAGTACAAACGAAATACTGAAAAAATTTAAAAAGCTTAAGACTCTGCCACACGTTGGGATAAAACTATCCCAGTTAATATCTGACGAAGATGTATCTGTTCAGCAGCTAGAAGAGGTAATACGGCTTGATCCAACACTTGTTCTGCGATTATTGCGCCTTGTAAACAGCCCCTATTATGGATTAAGGGAAAAGGTGGATTCTGTTTCAAAGGCTGTGGTTTTCATAGGCATGAAACACCTTCGCAACATGGTTGTTCTTAATGCCTTAAAAGATATTTTTAAGCAAAGCAGCGAAGAAGGCAGTTTTTCCAGAAACAAACTATGGCTCCACTGTGCAGTTATCAGTATTTGCAGCCAGATGATTTCTGAACGTATCTTTAAAAAGAAAGGTGAGGATCCTTTTCTGTGCGGTATCCTCCACGACATTGGAATAATTGTCGAAGCCCAGGTGGAAGAAGAACTTTTCAATGAACTTATAGCAGCCTTTAAACCAGGCAAAAAATCCTTTGTTGAGTTTGAAAGGGAAATCATTGGCAGTGACCACAGTGCAATCGGAAGTAAACTGGCAAAGGACTGGAAGCTTCCGCCAAATGTTCAGGAGGGGATAAAAAACCATCATAAGGTTGGGGGTGCAATCACACCGGAGAGTATTTCAGGCATAGTACAAATGTCCGAATACTTTGCTGCAAAGATTGACTACACAATGGTTCCAGGCGTGGTGCCGGTACTATCCCAGTCCCTTATGAACCACATTAAGGATAATCTTAATGAATATAAGTCCCTCATGAAAGAACTGCCTGGAGAAGTAGCAAAAGCCATGGAAATTTACCAGCTTGACGATGAAGAAGAGGCTTCATAATATATGGATTTTTCAGACGACCTTTTCAGCGAATTTGAAGACCCTGACAAGAAACACAGGGATTTCCTCAAGTTTTTGGCAGAACAGCTTCCAAATAATTATTTTTCTATTATTATGGAGGGTGGTCAGAAAGTCGGCCCTGTCGAGGAAACGAAAAGCACAGTCTCAGCCATTGAAAATGAAGAAGAAAATGCCTTAAAATCCATTGAATCAAAATCCCTGATAAAAGAAAAAAGAGAAGACTATTATTCATCAGCCCTGTATTTACCGGAGTTTTCTGCATCTATTGTCTTTATGGACAAGACCGGTGACGAGTATGGCATAGCCGGGATTCTCGGAAGCCTGCAACAGCTGTTTGATATGCAGGAAAAACTTGAAAACGAAATTTCCACAAGTAATACCCTGAGAATGCAATTTGATCGCAAGATGGAAGTACAGGAAGAGCGTTACCAGGAAATTCTCGAAGAAAACATGAAAAACAGCCAGTTGATCCAGACCCAGCAACTGGAGTACCAAAAGACACTAAAAACAGAAATTGAACGTCAGACCGCCCAGTTAAGGGAAGGCAACCTTAAACTGACAAAACAGGTTAATGAAAAGCACCAGGCTGAACGTGCCATGGCCAAGGCAAAGGCACTTGCTGAAACAGCCAACCTGGAACTGCTGGAACTCAACAACCAGCTTGAAGATGCAATTACAAGGGCCAACGAGATGGCGGTCGAAGCTCAGATGGCCAGTGTAACCAAAAGTGAATTCCTGGCCAATATGAGCCACGAAATCAGAACTCCCCTTAACGGCATAATAGGCATGACCGAGGTTGCAGTCGATACCGATCTGGATGACAACCAGAGGGATATTATGCAAACCATCTTGAACGAAGCTGGTTCCCTCCTGGATCTGATAAACGATATTCTTGATTTTTCAAAGATCGAGGCTGGCAAGCTGGAACTCGAATCCATACCCTTTGGCCTTCGTGGTGTAGTGGATGACTTAATGGCCGGGTTTGCAATCAGTGCAGGACAAAAGGGCCTGGATCTGATTGCGTGCATCCCCCCTTCTGTGCCTGAAAACCTTATGGGTGACCCTGGTCGGGTACGCCAGGTTCTTGTAAACCTTTTGGGGAATGCATTAAAATTTACAAGCAAGGGCCATGTCAAGATAGTATGCGAAACAATTGAGCAAATCGATAATGACATTGTACTCAAGATGTCGGTTGTTGATACCGGCATTGGAATTCCCAAGAACAAGCAGGGCATTATTTTTGAGAGCTTCACACAGGTGGACGGTTCCACAACACGTGAATACGGCGGTACCGGACTTGGCACTGCAATTTCTAAAAGCCTGGCAGAAATGATGGGCGGAGAAATTGGTCTTACCAGCGAAATTGGAGTAGGAAGTATATTCTTTTTTACTGCTGTTTTTCAAAGACAGGAGACAGAAGATACAACTCTGTCAGAAAAGCGCATGACAGGTTTCAAGGCCTTGATTGCCGATTCAAGCCTGGAGACACAAAAAGTACTCACCTGCTATCTCGAATCCCTGGGAGTAGTTGTCTCTGCAACAGGCACCACAGCCGGCCTGGAGGATGCCCTTAATTCTGATCAAAAGCCTGATGTTATTTTGGCTGACACTAATCTTTCTGAAGAAAATGGACTCGAATATTTCCAAGCTTATTTAAAGAAAGCAGATAACCCTCCCCTTATTTCCTTTGTTCCCCCTGCCAGTTTAAAAATAGTAAAGGCCCTTAATGATGCAGGGGCGCGTGCCGTATTGATTAAACCCCTGAGATGGCACAACCTGTTCAAGGGTCTTGATTCTGCCCTGGGTACTCAAATCTTCAAATCTGATGCTAATGACGAGCTTGGCGGTGGTGCAGGAGCCATGCAGCTCGATGTCAAAATACTCCTTGTTGAAGACTACCCCACGAACCAGAAGGTCGGTATTCGCCACCTTACTGGCGCAGGGTACGATGTAAGCCTTGCCGAGGACGGCGAACAGGCTGTTGAAGCTTTTAAAGCCAATAAGTATGATATGATCCTCATGGACATCCAGATGCCTGTAAAAGACGGCTTTGCTGCCACAAAAGATATTCGGGAACTGGAAAAAGCAGCAGACGATGACCATCGGATTCCGATCATAGCCATGACTGCCCATGCAATGAAGGGCTACAGAGATATTTGTATAGAAGCTGACATGGACGACTATATTACCAAGCCCTTAAAGCGGAAAGATCTGCTTGCAATGGTATTGACATGGGCTGAAAAGATTGGTTGCGAATATAAAACTGAAGACATGGCACAACCTGAACCCAAAACTAATTCAGAAGCAAAAATAGACGCAGAAGCACTCGCAGAATCTATCCTGAATTCAGAGACAGAAGCACTTGCAGAATCAATGATGGACTCTGACACAGACGCTCTTGCAGAATCAATGATGGATTCTGACACAGACGCTCTTGCAGAATCAATGATGGATTCTGACACAGACGCTCTTGCAGAATCAATGATGGATTCTGACACAGACGCAGGCGAGAGCGCAAATATTGACGAGGGCGAACTTCCAATAGACATAGACCTTGCCCTGGAAGAGTTTGATGATGATAAGGAATTTCTTTCTGAGATTATCACTGAATTCATGGAAAGAGTTGAGGTTCAGCTAAAGGAGATGCGAACCTGTATTGAAACAAACGATTCCGAGGCCGTTAGAAGAGATGCCCACTCAATAAAAGGAGGGGCTGCAAACCTTACTGCCAACCCACTTTCAAATGCTGCAATGGAGCTGGAAGCTATTGGAAAATCCGGCAACCTGTCCGAGGCATTCGAAGCATTATCTAATATTGATCGTGAATTTGAGCGATTAAAAACTTACATTTACGAAAATCTATCGTACCTGACTGAATAAATACCCACCTATTGATCACAGGAGGACTATCTGATGAAAGTACTTGTTGTTGATGATGAACTTGTAAGCAGAAAAAAATTAAAAAAACTAATGCTGAACTTCAGCGATTGTGATGATGCAAGTGATGGCCAAAAAGGTATTGAGATGTTTGAAAAAGCACTTAAAGCCAGTGAACCATATGGCCTGATAACGTTAGATATTGATATGCCAAATATGGACGGCTTTGAGGCTCTCCAGAAAATCAAAGAGATTGAAAAAGAGGTTGGAAACACAGAGCTGCCAGCCGTCAAGGTTCTCATGGTGACTGGACACTCCGACAAAGACAACGTGGTCAAGGCTATTAAGCTTGGTTGCGATAATTTTATAATCAAACCTTTTAATAAGGATAAGGTTTTTGATAAAGTCAAAAGTATAGGTATTGAAGTATAACTTTTGTACCTGTATCTGCAAAAAAACAGCCAGAACAATTTGCACCACGATGTCATATCATTCATAGTGAACACATAAGTGAACACGCATTAGTACAACCAGATTTCTTTACAGTTTGCCTGGTTTTTTTTATTTTAAGTACTTGGGTAGATCATATTACCCTTAAAAAATGATGTGATTTTTAAATCCGAGCATTTTTTTTTATTGCAATCCAAAAATCTTTTAAATATAATTAATGTACAAATTTCAGTAGTGTCCCGTTTAACTTTTTAGAATAGCACCCAACGTGCTGTAAT
>JAOZSB010000355.1 GCA_029939895.1 Desulfobacterales bacterium | reverse complement strand
GTAAATTTGTATTAAATCTTCTTCCTGATAAATTTTTTGTAAACAATACGAAACAAGGAAATTTATGGAAAAGAAATTTAAAAAAAATCATGGATTTACTCTTCTTGAAATTATTATAGTACTATCAATACTGGGTATCTTGACGGCCATTGCAGCCAGCCATATCGGGGATAGCCAGGCCGACCTCATAACTTCGACAGATACAATGAAATCCCATTTACGCTATGTCCAGTCGATGTCCATGAATTCTGCTGAGGATACAATCTGGGGCATTCGCTTTATTAAGTATTCAAAAAACGCTGTCTATTATCCCTTTAGCGTAACAACAGCAACTGAAAAAACTCAGCCCTGGGCAGAAGCTACACGCCGAATTCTCCCAGGCTCATCCCCAGAGACAGACAAATTACATCAACTGGTGGAAGGAGTCAAAATCGACTCAACTGACGGGTTTTTCAAATTTCCCAGTGACTCTACCAATGGCCCTCCGGTTGATTGTGTCTATTTTGACAAGCAGGGTGTTCCCTACCGGGATTCTCAGGTGACCTTTGCTACCAAGATAAGCCAGAATCTTGTTATTTCTTTTTCCGACACAAAAAAGCCTGACAATTCCCCCAAAACAATCACAATATCATATGAGAGTGGCTATATACAATAAACAGGAGATTTTTTGCTTATTGCATAACCAAACCTTAGAAATAAACAAAAGTTATCGCTTCTTTAAAATTTTATATGAGTTGGGAGATTATTGATGGAAAAAATAACAATTTGTAAAAATTCAAAAGGTTTTACACTAGTAGAAATCATTATCACTTTTGTTATTTTATCCATTGCAAGCACAATGTTCGTGACTTTGTTCTCTGACAACATAGCAAAAAGCGGAGAGCCAGTTATAATGGTAAAAAATCAATATGGGAATGACAAACCCGATGGACTGGTTGGAATAATTGAGAGAATGACTTTTGACTGGCACACAGACAGAACTTCCTTCTACACAAAAATTCCGCAATCAACAAGCAATTATAATAATACGAGCACACCAAGAAAAGTTACAACAGCTTTTAAATTTTCAGACAGCACCACCGGTGCCACCTACATGAAAGTTGAAATTAAAAAAGGAGATCAAAAATTAATTGTTCTATTTCCAGAACAATAAAAATACCTTTAAAAGGGAAAAAAAATTGATGCAGAATAAAGATGGATTCACACTTGTCGAAATCGTTGCAACCCTTGTACTGGCGAGCATCCTTACGCTTATTGCGGGATTGTTCATTGTGCAGGGCGTAAAAGGGTATGTTCTTACCAAGGAAAATACTCAAATAAGCGAAAATGCGCGACTCTTACTTAACAGGGTAACAAGTGAACTCATGAAAGCATCAACAATTATTTCAATGACAGCCGATCCCACAGCTGATCTTCCTATTAATATAGTATATTTACACTCTGACCGCCCAACCGATTCCATTGCAAACAGAAGAATTATAATAGAAAAAAATGGAAACATTTATATCAACATACACAATGGCGGTGAATCTTTACTCATTGAAAATGCAACAATGACCATCAGAGCAATAAAACCAACGTCGGAATCAACACTGGAATTAAATAATGCAGTGCTACATATGATACTATATATTGATCATCCTGATACAAATATTGGGCGCGTAAAATTCAGAACCCAGGTCTACCCCCGTAATGCAAGTTAAGGAGTTGGAATGAAATTCATAAAAATTCTTAAAAAAGCTCTATTAAACCGTATAAATCGTAAAGGCTCAGTCATTATAGCAATTTTGGTTACAATGATAATCATGGCTGTAATTGGCTCTGCCATGGTGTCGCTGAATTCTTCTTCAAAAATGACACAGGTATCTGAATCCTTGTCTTTAAAAGCATTTTATCTTGCAGAGACTGGTTATCGGTATCTTGAAAACGAGTTTGAAAAAGGTGCAAGCATAAACGACCTGGTTGGCAATGATTTTTCTATTGAGGCTGGACATAATTTTAAATTAAAAATAGTACCCTATGTTTTTAAGGTTGCATCTTCTTCAAACAATTTAGTGACAATTAAAACCGGAACAAAAGCTTTGGATTATGACTATGACGAGGATGGCTGTGTACCGCCAGATACCAGTTCCTGGAACCAGGGTTATATCATGATTGACGGTTTAAGCAGGTTTTTTAAATTTCAAAGCGTATCCAACGTCGCCGACTCCAATCAGATTAAATTAAACGGAGGAGGTGCAGGCGCGCTTGCAGCCCTGCCCAACAGTAATGCTTTTCTTTGTGCAACCCATAACGGTACCTATGATGATTCCGGCTCTAAATCAATGAATTTAACCAATGGCAGCGGGATTTCGCTTGTTGAAGTCCTGACAAACACTGCTGGTGATGGTTACTCAGGTTCCACCCTGCCTGAGATTAATGGTTTTTTCCGTGCTTATACTATCGCCAACTCAAGTGAACCAAAAACCGATGTTTTAAATCCAAAAACATTCTCGTACAAACAACGCATTGGCAATAAATTGACCGGAATCATGGAAGTTGTTGATCTTACAACCGGAGAAAAAGCTGACCTGACCTCAAATATCACAGCTGGTTATTTATCTCTCAATCCATATTTAAAAGTCGCTTCAAACGGCAGTACTGGCACTTACTTAAAAACAACAAATTTTTATCTTCCGATAAGTATTGAAGGAGTAGATCCAGTTGCAGGAAAAACTACTGACAGCAGTGCTTTTGATGACGATGTTGATCATTCAACAACAAAGACCCGCAAAAAAGGCGAGTATTCCATAGAAGATAACGTATTGAAGGTAGAAAAAGCGAACCTTGATGATTTTGGATTTGGTTTGAGCAATCTTGGATTTGACCAGCCTATTGTACTAATTGAGAAGCTTACTTCCGACGCACTGTTATCCAAAGCATGGGAAGATGCAGGAAACTTTTTAAGTTATGATACACAAGTAAAGGTAGCAATAGTAGGTGCTCAAAAAATTACCTGGAAGCAGGACCCATCATTACGCTTTGCTGGTATCAATTTCAGAACCACAAACATCAGCGCTACAGATGGCCGAGGGTATGGCCTGTCTTTTCAAAGAGGCTATGAAAAAATTTATGCAGATGGGATTGAAGCAAACGTTCTTCCAAAGAATTACTCAGATTTAATTACGCTATGGGAATGGAATACCAGTGGCAGCGATTCAACATGGATTACTTACAAAGATATTTGTCCCTATGAATTTGACACTGATACAGAAGATAAAATAAAAACAATCGAATCATATAGTGATAGCAAGAACCGAAAATACTATGCCCTCAATGACTGGTCAACGCTTTTGCTTAGAGTTATCGAGGGTGCATCTTACAGAATTCACATGAATAAATATCCAGGCAGTAAACCAGGTTTAACAGGAAACCCCTTAAATAATGGCGATGCTGTTATGTTTCGCAGGGACTCTTCGTGTTATTCTGCCGTTGTAAAGGGTGATCCCATCAGAAAAAGCGGTACATGGGAAGATAAAACATTTAAGGGGGTATTGATACTCAATAATATTGAACTCGTAACCGGCACTAAAGAGTTGGATTCATCAATACCAGAAGGTCATATTTTTAAGAATGAGCTAAAATATGCAGTTGGAGACATGTATAGAGCAAAAGATACTTATTTAAGAGTGTTTTATGGAGATAATGGTTCAAGCACTACCACGAACACCAGCTATTCAGATAATGTTCGTGCTGCACATAAAAAAGATTCTACAATCAATCCTGTTCTAATAAAATGGCTGCCCAACGAGCTTCTTAGCCAGTGGATAAATACAGATTTCGACAACTTTACTCTTGTGGAGTTTGCCAAGCTCAAAGCTGACCCAGACACTAACCATCTCAGGAACTTTGATATTGATGATGATTACCAGGCCGATGATCCCATTTTTATTCCCTCTGAATGGGAAGGCCCGCGATCCATTGTTCGATTAAGCACATTTAAAACACCTGACAGTGGAAATTTCAGCACAAGCACAGCAGCCAGTGGCTATGTTTCCACCCGGCCTGAGATCTCACTTTTTGCAGGCAGCAGACAGGCAACAAAAACACAATTCACTGATTTTGCATATCAAGTAGATGGCAATTCTTCAAGTAATCCTGGAAACTTATTTTACGAATCTATTCAGGATTAGAATGAGGATGCACCAGCAATGAACTTTTATCAGCAAAATAGTATTCAAGATTGATGCAATAAAATTCAACACATAGAATCGATTTATCCATTGATGAGCATTCTGGGCGATTGATGAATAAATTTGAAAAAAAAGTTATACTATATACTGCAAAAAAATAATTATTTTGGTGTAATTATTCCTGATGAACTCAAATCCATTTTCATATTGCAGTGCAACAATTCTTTTTTTATTGCCACCCCAAAATCTTTTTTTGTTGCAATCCAAAAACCATTAAAATATGATATTGATATAAGTAGAGAAAAAACCAGGCGTAAGTCATTTTGGGTTTATCTGGCTGCATCTGTTTGAAGTATAATAACTTGGGTTATCAGTTTGGATGTATCAGCAAAGGGTTAAAAATCTAATCAGCTTTAGAAAAAAAATAAATCAGTTTCAACACCGGGAGTAGTTCTTCTACATATTGATAGTTGCTCTGTAATACCATATTTGCCTTCTCTACGTCATCCTTCAACTGGTCTGCCCCCTTATAATAAGACCAAAACTAATGAGAGTTTTTGAGCTGC
>JAOZSB010000354.1 GCA_029939895.1 Desulfobacterales bacterium | reverse complement strand
GGGTGGGTCAAATTTGCATTGTCGTTGGGGGTCATTTTTAGGTTGACGTTACGAGTCTGTCAGGTCTGGCTTATGCTAATACTTTTTTCACAAATAGCTTTTACTTCACCGGAAGTCCTGGCCGATGTTTTTTCGAAGTATTTTTTTTTGATGTGTTCTCTTGTTATTATAATGATCAACCCGTAAGAGAAAGTCAGTGTGTAACATTTCAATGGAATTGTAAATGTTTTTTTTAAAAAAAAGCGCAAAAAATTCTTATAAAATGGCTTTACAGAGACATTTGAGTATTCAACCTGCTTTCCAGCACCTGAAACACAGGTGCTGGCGCAAAGCTGTATGGCGGTTTATAATGTTTTCAAGGGTTGGCAGGGTGTTCTAAGCCTGCTACAGTTGGTCTTTTAATTCGTTATAGGTCAGGTCAAAACACTCTGACAATCTCGCAATATCAGGAACCGTATCCCGGCAGACAAACAAACTTATATCAATTGAATCATCATAGCTGACTATTGTTATGTTCAGGGCCTGCGCTTCCGGAAGAACGCTCAAGGGGTATTGAGCCAGCATTTTCGCGCCCCCAAGATACATTGTTTTTTTAGGGCCTGGTATGTTGGAAATCACCAGGTTTGCAGGAGGAGGAATCAGGTCTGTAATACCAAGCTTGCTAAGAACAGCCAGCAGGCTTTGACCCAATACTGCAAAAGAAATTGATGCTGCCGGAGAAACTTCCTTGATTTCCTTTTTCGCCTGCCCAATTGATCCTTTAATTGTTGCAAGCTGGGCCTTGAGGTCTGTGAGATCTGTTGCCAGATTGGCTGGTACATAGGTTATATAATTTCCAGGTTTATCGGCCTGTGCCACGGATACTGGTATATTGGCATAGAGCGGTTTTTTGGGTAATTCATTTTTTTCTTTAAGATACTTTTGAATTGCTCCACCGCAAAGAACCAGGATGATGTCATTTATGGTTGAGCCTGATTTTTTACTTAAAGCCTTTACTTCCGAAAGCTGATAGGAATTTACTGCCAGCCGCCTGGCTCCCTTGATGGGAACATTGAATACTGTATTGGGTGCAGTAAAAGGAACCGGTGAATCAGCGGGCTTGAGACCAAAAAGTTTTAATTGCTGTGTAGTAATAATCTGGGTTAAATCCTTTGCCAGTGTTGTCTGAAATTGAACCTTTTTTTTCAGCTTTTTTATCTTTTCCAATGCAGAAGAATGGCGAAACATCTTTCTTTTCTTATTCTCCACAGGTATCCAGAATGTTTTTAATGGTGCCTGGGGATCTTCATTAAGGCAGGAATGAATCAAGGCCATTCCCCGCATTCCATCAATCGTGGCATGGTGCAGCTTGGCGTAAAGGGCAAATCTATTTCCTTCTAAACCCTCAATAACATAAAATTCCCATAATGGGCGTTGACGATCCAGCATCCTTGTGTGGATCCTCATCACCAGATCAAACAAATCCTGGGTTGACCCTGGTTTAGGTATGGCTGCATGTCTTACATGATATTCCAGATCAAAGTCTACATCTTCTTCCCATGCAGGAAGCTGGATGGCTCTGGTATTGGTAAGGCGCTGATTAAATGGTGCGCCAGCTTTGAAATTCATGAGGTTATCATACAGGGTCTGTGTATAGTTACCCTCGTAACCTTCTGGAATTTCATAGATTTGTAAAACACCAACTGCCATGGGGCTTTTGGGCTGCTCTATCGCTAAAAAGGCTAGATCCAAGGGGTTGAGATTTTTTGACATAACTGGCTCCTGTTCTTTAAATAATTATATCACGTTTATAAAAAGTCATAGAAAAAAGACGACCGAGTTAGCATCCATTCTTGTTTGATTAAGTTTATCTTATAGCAGAAAAATAAAATAGGGGCATTAACTTTTTTCACCCATTATTTGATTTAACAGTTCATTTAATTGAGCAAAGGAAAATGGCTTGGGTGCTATACCGCAAAATCCATAATCCTTATAATTCGCCATGATTGGATCATTGGAGTAGCCGCTTGATACTACAGCCTTTACATCCGGATTAATTTTTAACAGTTGGGTGATTGCCCTTGCTCCGCCCATACCGCCAGGAACAGTCAGGTCAAGCAATACCAGGTCAAATGGCCTGTCTGAGGAATGTGCTTCTTTATATACTTCCATTGCCCGTAAACCATCCGTGGTAAGGGTTGTCTCATAGCCCATCCGATTGAGCATTCTCCCCGCCATTTTTAGTATGGGTTCCTGGTCATCCATTACCAGAGCCTTGCCATTGCCGTGATGAGTAACTTCTGATTTGTCTTCTGGTTTTTCAATTTCTTTCAGGGAAGCTGGAATATAGACATGAAAAACAGCTCCCTTTTCAAGTTCAGAGTACACGGAAATATGACCATGATGTTTTTTTATAATTGAATATATAGTTGATAATCCAAGGCCGTTCCCCAGTTGCTTTGTCGTAAAAAATGGATCGAATATCTTTGAAAGATGTTTTTCTGAAATACCTGTTCCTTGATCTTCAACAGAAATTTTGACGTAGTTCCCCTCAGGTAAATGGATATCATGATTTGCTTCAATTTTTATATTTTCTGATTTGATGTGAATGATACCACCATTCGGCATTGCCTGGTTTGAATTTATCACAAGATTGCTTATGACTTGATTCATCTGGCCTATATCAACATCAACAAAAAACAGGTTTTCAGAAAGTTCAAATTCACATCGAGCAGTTGCTCCCCTGGTAACAAATTGTGCAGATTCTATTATCAACTGGTTAATATCGGCTGTTTTTTTAACCGGCTCACCGCCCCTGGAAAAGGTAAGAAGCTGATGGGTAAGGGCCCGAGCCTGTTTTGCGCCCCCAAGAGTATCTGACAGTGCATTACACATCTCTTCATCATGATCCATTAGCGACATGGCATATGAAACATTTCCTGTAATGATACCAAGCATATTGTTAAAATCGTGAGCTATGCCACCTGCTAATGTGCCAATGGCATCCATCTTCTGGGATTGCCTGAGTTGATCTTCCAGCTTCATACGCTTGGTTATGTCTACAAAATTAACAATAATTTTTGACAGCTTATTATCATCAGAAAATATTGGTATTGCATTAACGATTACCCAGGTTACAAAGCTTCTGTCACACCTGTTGATTCCAAGTGTATAGTTATTAAGCGGTCTTTTTGTTGAAAGCACTTTATTTACAGGATAGTCTTCAATTTTCATTATAGTTGAATCCTCATGCATAAAACTCCATGCAGGATCAATTGCTTGCTTTCCCGACAATTGCTCATATGTCAAACCAAGAATATTGCTTGCTTCGGGGTTGGTTAACAGGATGCTTGAATCGCTGGCATGTACTACTATTCCTATCTGGAGATTATCCAGGGTTGATCTATATTCGTTTTCACTTTCCTTCAGTGCTTTTTCTTTACTCTTTCGATCCTTTATTTCCTTTGTCAGCAGCTTGTTTGATTCCGTAAGCTCAATGGTTCGCTTCTCCACTTCAAGCTCCAAACCAGCATGAGTTTTTTGAAGTTCAGCTTCTGCTTTTTTGCGCCTTTTAATATTTAAGGAAAGGGCCATAATGAAAAAGACAAGACAAAACCCGACAAATAGAGTGGCCCAGATTAGTTTTTTGTGTCCATCGTAAAAGGAATAGGGCCTGTTATAGACTATGCTGTTTTTGGGGATTTTTTTTATATCAATATTAAAGCGGTTCATCGCCTGGTAGTCAAATTTGTAAACAAGTGGAGCAAGCTGTGTAGAAGGGATTGTTTCTCCTGTGGCGTTTACAAGAAGTTTGCTGGCAACTTGTGCAGAAATTTCTCCCTGCTTGTACCCACTAAGGATATTGCCACCCAGTACCCCTGTTTCGGGCTTAAAGCCTCAGGAACAATAAACAGGGACACTGGAATTTTCTGCAATTAACTTCATGCTGTCTTCTATGGAAAAAATTTTACCATTTTTATCCCGGATGAAGCTTAAATAAAATATGACCGTATTGTCTGAAATCTCCCGCAGGGTTAACTGGAGTTCCTCGGTTGTAGCGTCAGTTATAAAGTTAAAAAGAATCCTGCTTTGATAAGATGAGTAAAGTTTCCTGGTCTTCTCTATCATCAATTTGCCTGTTGCAGTATCATCGGCAATAAAAGTTATTGATTCTAAATCAGGATGGATTGAGAGAATGAGGTCAATGGTACTTGCAGTACTGTCTGCTTCTTCTATGCCGAATACAGTGCCCTGGTTTGCAATACGTCCTGGTTTAATGTGATCAATCCCGCAAAAGATCAGAGGAATTTTCGGGAAAATTTCTTTTTTAATTCCCAGGAAAAAATCAAGGGCATTATCATCGGAAGTGATTACTAAATCAATATTGGCAGAGCTGTATTTACTGCGGAACAGCTCTTCCATTTGTAAATAATATGATTTATCAAAATGTCTTTTAGTGTCCAGATATTCAATAAATAATTCTACATTCTTTTGGTTGCCAAGGACATCCTGAATACCGAGCATAATCTCGTCGGACCATGCGTAGCCCGGGTGATATGAATTGACTACCAGCACTCTTTGATGCTTCTGCTCTTTTTCAGAAGCAATACCTGATGTTGCCGCACCCGCAAAGAAGAATATAAAAAGCAATATAAGAATGAAATTTGTGCCTGAAAATCTTGTGGATTTCATTTTAGTTATCCTAAAGTAAATGAGCTGGTATTTGATCTGGAAAAGGTTTGGTTTATATATGTTAAAT
>JAOZSB010000056.1 GCA_029939895.1 Desulfobacterales bacterium | reverse complement strand
TGGCGTTCAGCATATTCCAGCGAGATGAAGCTTGGTAAAATGATATACTGGTGCATTAAAAAGCTGATTCCACCATAACAGATGCAGAGTGCAACAAGAATGGATGTTACTTTGTATATTAGAGAAAGCCTGGAAAAAATTGAAGTAATTTTCATTTATACTCTCGTAATTTACATTTTTTCAATTTGGGTTCATTTTTAATTCAGGCAATGTATCTTAATCACCTATAAAATGGGAAATACACTCCTGATAAATTAAATGTTTTGTCTAAGCCATGCGCTTAGTGCATCCATGTGGTTAGCTATTAAAATAAGCAAAAGGCTCCAACTAAACAACTGGTAAGAAAAAAGCAGTTGAAACAAATTAAATTATATTTACAATTAATAGCAGAAAATATGCACTTTGTAAAGTTTGCAAACCCAAATAGTTTATAAAACAAGCTGTGCAGAATACAAAAAAAATACAAGAAATAGGTATGTTTGGCATTTTGCAAGGCTGGCCAGGCTCATGAATATGGTATTTTGAACTTTGCTGGCAAGTATGGTGTTTTATCTGCACATGGTCATGTAAATGCTGTCTATACCGGCAGCGGCAGGTATGCTGAAAATACACTCCCCCTGTCTGGTGTGCTGTCAACTTTTATCATGCCGTTGTGTGCCTCCAAAATACTTTTTACTATGGAAAGACCCAGGCCGGTTCCTGCAATATTACGTGTTTTTTCGTTTTTTGCTCTGTAAAAGCGGTCAAAAATTCTTTGAAGATCTTCTTCGTTAATACCAATTCCTGTGTCAGAAACTTTTACAACCAGGTATTCATTTTTTGTAGATGCATTTACATTAACGGTTCCGCCTTTGGGGGTGTAGCGTATTGCATTGGATATAAGATTTGCAAAGACTTCGACTATGTTCTGTTTGTTTGCAACGATTGTCGGCAGTGTGCCATTAAGCTCAAGATTGAGAACTACACCCTTATCATCAGAAGATTCTTTGTAGAACTTTGTCTGGTTTGAAAGAATTTCAGCAATGTTGAGCATTTCTTTTTCCTGTGCTATCAGGCCGGACTCGATTTTGGCAATATCAAGCAGGTCAGAGGACAGGTTTGCAAGGGCTTTTATCCGTTCAGATGCTCTTTCAAGTATCTCTTTCTGTTTGTCAGAAACCGGCCCTGCAAGTTCATCAAGAACCACCTTTAGCTGCATAAGCACCGAATTCATGGGGCTTTTTATTTCATGTGCAACCATTGATACAAAGTCGGATTTCAGCTGGTCAATTTTTTTCATTGCAGTAATGTCATGCAGCACTGTGATTGCACCAAGATTCCTGTCGAGCCTGTCACGAAACGGTACACAGGTGGCAGTATAAACATTTTCAGAATCATCAGCATGAAATTCAGTGGATAATACCGGGAAGTCCCTGCCAGTGCTTCGTAAAGCCTCGGCTATCATTTCCCGTATTTTCGGGTCTTCTACAAGGTTTTCAACACTTTCGCCAATAACATTTTCAGCAACATCTTCTGTTTTGTTGCCCATCATCTTGATGAAAGCCGGGTTTGCAAGTGCTATTTTTTCCTTGTTATCGGTTGCCAGTACACCATCGCCCAGATGATTTATCAGCACCCGCATCCTTGATTTCTCCGTTGCAATCCCCTGTAGTGTGCGGATAAATTCGAGTGCCTTGGCAATTGCAAGTCTTAAATCGTCAGGTGAAAAGGGTTTGGGTATGAAGTCAAAGGCACCTTTTTTCATTGCTTCTATGGTATGCTCAATGGTTGCGTAGCCTGTTATTACTATAATCACGGTGTCAGGATGGTCGTCTAAAATAGAAGGAAGTACTTCAAGGCCAGACAATCCCGGCATCATCAGGTCGAGAAGGATTATATCAAAATGGTGGTCATTGATTTTGTTTAAACCAATTTCGCCTGTCTCGGCAAGCTCAACTTCAAATCCTTCATCGGATAGCATCTTAAAGCACCCGTCGCGGATTCGTTTTTCATCGTCAACTACCAAAACTCTTGGCTTGAACCATACGTTGGATATTTCTTTATCCATAGCTGTTATTTATTCCCTTGGTTCATCGTTATGCAGGGGCAACCTCCCCGTGGCAGCCGCTTCGCTCTTGTTGTGAATTCAGACCAGGGCTGGAGCGGGGTTTTTGTCCTGCGTTTTACGTATTTGTAAATAGTTCCGCAGTATCTGCGTTTCCCAGTATATTGGGATCTTCGGTTACATCAAACAATGGAAGTGTGATTTTAAAAGTAGTTCCATTTCTTCCTGAATTTTTAACAACAAGATCGCCCTCGTTTTCGTGCATTATTCCAATTGCATTACTCAGGCCAAGGCCGGTTCCTTTACCCTGCTTTTTTGTAGTAAAAAAAGGATCAAAAATTTTTAATAACAAATCCTCTGGAATACCATGCCCGGTATCTGAAACTTCAAGTACTGCCTGCCCGGCAGCCATGTCTTTGTAAGTTTTGAGTAACAGATGACCAGTCCCATCCATTGCGTCAACAGCGTTCATCACAAGGTTTATGATTACCTGGGCAATCTGATTGGTATCTACATTTACTATCATCATTGTTTCAGCCAGGTTTTTTTCAAGCTCTATGTCGGCAAATACCTTTTGATCCCGTATCAGCGTGAGACTTTGTTCTACCAGTTCGTTCATGTGAATAATGCGCTGGACAGAGTTGGACTGTCTGGTGTAGGCAAGGAGGCTTTTTACTATATCCCTGCACCTGTTAACGTCTTCAATAATATAGCTCAAGTCTTCAAACATCGGGTCTTCGGTAGTAATTTTTTCCTGAAGCAGGCTGGAGTAAAACAAAATTCCTGTCAAAGGATTATTGATCTCATGTGCAACACCTGCTGCAAGCTGTCCCATTGATGCCATTTTTTCAGATTGCGCCAGCTTTATCTGCGTTTCCTTCAGCTCCTTTTCTACCCGGAGACGCTCTCGCAGATCATTGTAAATTCCCATGGTTGCAACTTCTTTGTTATCCTTGCCTTCATATATAATTGCTGCTGACATTTCCGCAGGAACATCTTCACCCTGTGATGTTCGAATTGTGACATTGGAGCTGGGCATTTTTCCTATGGGACCACGTTTTTCATTTCTCAGCTTTTCCATTATCTTCCGGGCTTCACCTGGTGGATATAGATCGGCAGCAACCAGGTCATCGGACAGGCTCCAGTATTTGTAACCAAAAAGATCTTTGGCAGCCCTGTTCATGAGGAGTATTTTACCATTTGTATCGGCTGCAATAATCGCACTTGCAGAACTTTGAACCACCCTGGCTACGAATTCCTTGATCCCGGTAAGCTCTTTTTCCAGCACTTTGGTGCGGGTTACATCACGAATACTCTCAATTATATAATCGACTTTTCCTTCATCATTAAGAATAGGAGAAAATACTCTATCCTCATATATGTAGCCATCACCCTTTGCGACCCGTTCAAGCATGGAGTGGCCCGTGCATTCTGTCAGAATCTTCGGGAGAGGGCAGTGGCTCGGTGAGCAGGAATCCGGGGAGTTATAAAAAATTTCATGACAGGCCATGCCGACGATTTTACCCTGGGATACAGAGTACTTTTCCAAAAAAACTTTGTTTGCGGCAACTATCATTCCGCTTGGTTTGAGAATCAAAGTTGGAAAGGACAGGGAGTCAAAAACCCTCAACCGCCAGCCAAGCTCTTCCGGCAACATATCAAGTGGTTTGACGCTGCTTATACTGCTGTTTTTTTGTTTTTTGTCTTCCATTTGTTCTCACGGTTTTTTAAAAAAGTTTTTAAGAGCCTTGACAGCGTTACTGGTTTTGCCTTCCTCAAACATTAAATAAACAGATGCTTCTGAAAATACTGCCCCTAATGTTTGAATACCTTCTGTTTTCAGGGTTCCCAGGGCTTTATCAGCAATGCCGTATCGGTCGCCAAAATGAGGGCCATGAAAAATCAATGCATCAGCTTTCTGCTTAATCACTCTGGCAACGGTTTCAATCTTAAGGATTTTGTTAATTAAATTTTCTTTTTCTTCCCCAGTGCCTTCAAATCCATCCACAGCAAAACAGAATGACCTGGTATGATTTTCCATGAACTGCATTGACGAATATGGAAGTTTTACTTCTGTTAAGAACTCTGCAAGTACCCCTGTAACTGCGGCCATATTTTCTTCTGAGAAAAAAATGCAAATAAAAGTCAAACCTTTTTTTTCAATAAAGCCGTATGTTTTTATAACCTCTTCCTGGTACCTGGCATTTGTCTTCCATGTCTGGTCAAGGCCTGCGTCATTAAGGGATTGCGGCCAGATTGGTTCGTGCTCATGGGGTATGTCAAAGGCTTCCTGGATACGTGCTACTGCCTCAAACATTTTATTGTAGTCAACAGCAAAGGTAACAGCAGAAAGGGAAACCGCAGAAGCATAAACCCGGATGGCTGATTTTGACAGGGCTTTAAGGCCTTTCGAAATCACCGCAACACGTTCTCTGTGGGGAAACACGGAAATTAACCCCACATCCGGGACCATCAGTATTCGGGCACCTGACCTGGTCAGCATTTTAACCGCGTCCTGTGCAACATCCGCACCGTCGTTGTCCACACCGCATGTCAGCCTGGTCTCAAGACCATCTTCCACGAGTATCATGATTCGGATGTTTACTTCCCCGGCTGCGAGTACTTTGCTTATGTACGGTATTGCAGTATTCTCCGGGGTGGGCGTAACCTGATGAATCAGGAGCAGTTTATTGCTGACTTTCACACCGCCGATTGCAATTTCAGAACCGTGATTCGGCATGAATAATTGCTCCTGATTATCATTGTCATCAGTATAGACACTTGTTTCACAAAGCCCTATTCAAGATTTTCCTTAATAATTGCCATGAGGTCATCAAGGTCAATCGGTTTTGCTATGTAGTCGTCTGCTGGTGT
The DNA here is from genome assembly GCA_029939895.1 of Desulfobacterales bacterium. GTDB lineage: Bacteria > Desulfobacterota > Desulfobacteria > Desulfobacterales > JAOZSB01 > JAOZSB01. The sequence goes on along the minus strand of JAOZSB010000056.1, from coordinate 12,292 downwards.
GTTTTTACCGTCCATGTGTGTATAGCTGGTAGAAGAAACGGCATCGGCAACTGCTGTAAGAAGTATAACCACAATATCTTCGGTCTCGCTGGCTTCCTTGAGCTGTGTGCAAAGTTCGTACCCGTTTTTCCTTGGCATCATTACATCAAGAACAATAAGCGCAGGTTTTTCTTCTTTGATTTTTTCTTCTGCCTCAACACCATCGTAGGCCTTTGCTACTTTGTATCCTTCGCTCTCAAGTTTCATCCCAACGGATTCAACAAGATCAGGATCATCATCTACCACCAGTATAAGTTTGTTGTCGCTCATTTGTCTTCCCTCCATTTTTTATTGTGCCCAGCCTTAATCTGAAGACTGGTCTGATATTTCAGGTTTGTGCATAACCAGTATTTATTTAAAAGTAATAATTTTAATGCTACAATTATTTCATGTTTCAAAGTGGGCAGTAAATTCGAAAATTGACTGCCCATGGTATTTATACTTCCGGCCTTGGGTAAAGCCCGGCTCTTTTTACTATCTCTGGAACCTTTTCTTCCCATTCAATAGCCATGATGTGGAAGCCTGCAACTCCTTCTACTTTTTTGAGCCGCTCTATGGTTTCAATGCATATTTTGATTCCCTCTTCTGCCATTTCTTCCTTTGGCACGCTTGCCATTCTATCGACAACCTCATCAGGAACGTCCATCCCGGGAACTCTCTTTTTCATGTAATGGGCCATGCCAGCAGTTTTCATGGGAGTAATTCCAGCCATGATGTATACTTCTTTATGAAGTCCACGTTTGACAACTGCTTCCATCCATTGCTCAAATTTGTCAACATTGTAGATGCATTGGGTCTGTATGAAATCAACCCCGGCATTAACTTTCTTGGCAAGCCGTGCAACACGCAGCTCAAAAGGATCAGCAAAGGGATTTGCAGCAGCTCCTATGAACATCTTTGGTGGATCTGCAATGTCGGCACCGCCCTGGAATTTCCCGTCATCACGCATCTGCTTTACCGTCTGTATAAGCTGAACCGAGTCAAGGTCGTATACATTCGAGGCCATTGGGTGATCCCCGAATTTTGGATGATCCCCTGAAAGACAGAGTACAGTATCAATTTCATGGGCATAGGCTCCGAGTATATCGCTCTGTAATGCAAGCCGGTTTTTGTCCCGTGTGGTCATTTGCAGTATTGAGTGAAGTCCCATTTGTCTTATCAGTATGCAGGCTGCCAGGCTCGACATGCGAACCATGGCGGTCTGGTTGTCAGTAACATTTATGCCGTCACAATAGCCCCGAAGTAATTCTGCTTTTTCCCTGACTGCGGCAGCAGAAGTTCCCCTGGGCGGGCCGCACTCGGATGTAACGGCGAGGTTGCCCGATTTTAGTACTTTTTCAAGAACGCTCTGAGTTTTCATAATGCCATATCCTCCCTGATTATCCTGCGGGGTCCTCCGTCACGGCTGGTGCGCCAGTCCCTGGCCCCCATGACTTCTTCATATCTGTCTTCCTGGCCAAGTGATTTCATTCTGTCCCATATGAGCTGCCATGCACAGTCTACATCCGGGCTGATCTCGCACTTACCACCGGTTGATCCGCCGCATGGGCCGTTTAAAATGCGTTTGGAACATCTTGCAATCGGGCATATGCCCCCGGTGATACCGAGAACGCAGTCGCCGCAACCCTGGCATCTTTCTGCCCATACGCCTTGACGCTCCGAGGCTCCCATAAATTTGGTGTTAACCATTGGGAACACATGTTTGTCCTTGTAGCGTCTGGCTATTTCCTGAACCCCACATCCGCAGGCCATTGAAAGTACTGCATCGACCTGACCGACTGAATCGGCAAGCTCATCGATGTATTCAGGATCACATTGACGCTCAAGTGTGGTCTCAATTATTTCAAGGTTTTTGCCTTCTTTCATAAAGTGCATCCTGAGGGCTGATGCTAAAAGCCCGACTTCCTTGCGGCCGCCGGCAGCGCATACTGTCACGCACTCATTGCATCCGACCAGAAGGACGCGGCTGAAATTCCGGGCGCACTCAACAATCTCCTCCATTGGTTTTCGTTCGGCAGTTATCATGGAAAATAATTCTCCTTTTATATTCAAAAATTTATTTCAATTTTTTCTTCGCACTGTTTGTCATACTGCGATCTATCCGACAGCCTTATCAGCAGCAGCTTTTACCGGGTTCGGGCCCAGGTTCCTTATCTTTTCTGTGAACTCTGTTGCAACCTCAGCAAATCGCCTTCCCATTCCAGCAGACATGAGAAACATTTCAATACGCTCGCTGCCAATTCCGATTTCATCAAGAAGTATTTTTACTTTTGTGACCTTTCGGCTGGCTGCTATATTTCCGGTGTTAAAGTGGCAGTCCCCTTCAAGACATCCTGCCACATAAACTCCGTCGGCTCCCTTTTCTAATGCCTTCATAAGATGGATTGCATCCACCTTGCCGGAGCATGGAACCCTTACAATTTTTACATTTGCAGGGTAGGCGATCCTCTGGCTGCCTGCCATGTCTGCGGCAGTGTATGCACAGTAATGGCAGCAGAAGGCTACAACAACGGGTTCGAATGTATTATTAGATTTTTCCATTATGCAATTACCTCCAAAAGTGCTTCAAGTTCCGCTAATATCTGGTCATCCTCGAAACGCATGAGCTGTATGGCCTTTGCCGGACATTCAGAGGCACATGTACCGCATCCGTGACACTTGGCGGGATCAATTTCCGAATAACCATCAGCGTTAATAAATGGCACATTAAATGGGCAGGCACGCACACATATCAGACATGCTGCACATGTATTGTTGTTCACCTTTGCCACTGCACCGTCCAGGCTGATGGAGTCCTTTGCCAGGAGGGTTTTGGCCCTGCCTGCAGCGGCCTGTGCCTGGGTTACGCATTCGCCAATGTTCTTTGGAGCATGTGCAGTGCCAGCAACGAAAAACCCCTTAACAGGCAAGTCTAAAGGCCTGAGCTTTATGTGGTCTTCGAGGAAGTAGCCGTCTCCGGTTCTGGGGAGATGGAATATTCTTGCAAGATCTTCAGTCGATTCATCGTCAGCAATAAGGCCTGTGCTTAAAATGAGCCTGTCAGCTTCTATTACGAGTTCACGTCCAAAAATCTGATCCTTGTAGGTAACTTCAATAATGTCGCCAGAAGCATTAACTCTGGGTGGTGTCTCAGGATTATACCTGGCAAATATTACGCCTCTTTTTCTGGCCTCGCTGTAATAGTCCTCATAAAGGCCGTAGGTTCGTATGTCTCTGTAGAGTATAAAGACCCGTGCTTCAGGATTAAGATCAAGAATGTTAAGAGCATTCTTGATTGCAGACAGGCAGCAAACTCTGGAGCAATTGGGATTTTCTGCGGTCCGTGAGCCTACGCACTGCACCATGACAAAGTTATCAAGTTCTTTTATGCTTTCTGGAGCGTCTTCCAACACTGAGTCAAAGTCTAATTGCGTTGTAACTGCTTTATGTTCACCCAGCAGATACTCGGCTGGTTTATTGGGTAATGCACCCGTGGCAAGTATTGTTGCGCCGTGTTTGATGCTGCGGTACTGCATGCGCGGGCCAAACTGGATACCTGTGTTGAACATTCCCGGCATTCCAGCATGGTCAACAACAACTGCCCTTGTTAATACCTGAATATTTTCGTGGCCCATGGTTTTCTTTACAAGGCTTTCTACAAAAGCTGTTGCATCATCGCCTTCAATTGTCCGGCGAACCTGAGCTGCGATACCGCCGAGTTTGTCTGCGATTTCCAGCAGAAATACCTTAAAACCCTGATCCGCAAGACTGATGGCAGATGTCATCCCGCTGACACCACCGCCCACAACCAGCACGTCCTTGTTGACCGGGAGGGTGAAATCTGCAAGGGGTCTTGCATTAACCACATTGTTGATGGACATGCGAATCTGCTCTTTAGCCTTGACTGCGGCTGCTTCTGGCTGATTGACATGTACCCATGTATTTTGATCCCTCAGGTTAGCCATGTCTACCAGGTGCTTATTGATGCCGGCTTTTCTGAGAGTATCCTGAAATTTGGCCTCATGGGTTCTTGGGGAACACCCGCCTATGACGACCCTGTTGAGTTTTTCAGATGTTATTCTCGATTCGATTCTTTCCATTGATTCGCTGGAACAGCCGTGACCAACAACTTCTGCCAGGGCAACCCCTGGGAGTCCGGCTGCATATTTTGCAATTTCTTCAACGTCAAGAACCCCGCCAATATTTTCGCCACAGTCACAAATGAAAACTCCAATTTTAGCGTCTTCATTCCTTACATCTCTTTCCATGGGCAGTTCATCGGCAGTGTTTTGCTGAACAAATCTGCCAACACCCTCACATGCACGACATGCTGCGGCACTGGCCTGTGTTATGGTCTCTGGAATATCCTTTGGGCTTTCAAAAAGGCCGCAAACATAAATTCCGTTTTTTGATGTTGCAACAGGATCAAAGGTAGATGTTTTTGCGAAATTGTTTTGGTCTAATTCCACACCGAGTTTTTCAGCAAGTGCTATAAGGTCAGCAGGAATTTTAAAACCTGTGGAGAGTACTACCATGTCAAACTCTTCCCTCTCCATATTGCCTTCGTCGGTAGTATAAAGTAAAACAAGATCATCTGTGCCAGGAGCAACTTCAATACTGTGCGGTCTGCTGGCAACCAGTTTTACGTTGTAATCATTTTGGGCGCGGTTAAGATAAAGTTCGTAGTCCTTGCCAAAGGTACGCATATCCATGTAATATATGGTTGCTTCAATGTCGTCCTGGAAGCGTTCCTTGGTAACAATTGCTTCTTTAAGGGCGTACATGCAACACACGCTTGAGCAGTATGGCGAATCAACCCTGTTGATGTCCCTGGAGCCTACGCACTGGATCCAGGCCACTTTCTTGGGCTGGCTTCCGTCTGATGGGCGTTGCAACAGGCCATTTGTCGGGCCGGATGCAGACATTATCCGTTCATACTCCATGCCGGAAACTACGTTTTTCAGGATGCCGTTTCCATAATTATCCAGAAGAGAATAATCGAAAAGCTCCGCACCAGGCGCAAGAACAATCGAGTCTGCCTGTATTGTGGTTGTTTTCGGTTTATCATCGGGTATAATGGCCATGGCCGGGCACGCATTCACAAGACCGTCCACATCCGTGCACTTGTCCATATCAATTGCAAAGGCAAATGGTGTTGCCTGTGGATAGCGCATGCATGTGGGAGCCCTGGGGTCAAGCCCTGGCTTGAATACAACACACTCCGGGTATTTTTCAGCGCAGACACCGCAGGAAGTACATCTGTCGATGTCTATATACCTTGGGGCTGTCTCAATTTCTGCTGCAAAATTTCCTGCTTCTCCCTCAAGGGACTGGAGCTGTGTTAATGGCATAATATCTATGTGAAGCTCTCTGCCGCTGGCAGAAAGGGTTGGCGCAACCGTACACAGATCGCAGTTGTTGGTGGGAAACGTTCTGTCGAGTTGCGTCATCAGGCCGCCTATGGCCTGAGCTTTATCGATTAATGTTACATTGCGTCCGGTCTCTGCTATGTCAAGGGCGGTTCGAATACCTCCAAGACCTCCACCAATAACAAGTATCTGCCGGATGTCCTCTGTATCACCTTTGATGCTGTTATTTTTTTCGTAATATCTCATATCCATCTCAATCTTTTTTGGTTTGCGTGTTGAAACATTTTTTTATTATTGACCGATGTTATTAGACTGCCTTCAGCTTGAATTACCGTGAGCCTTACACGCCTGATTACATTTGTGCTTACATCCCTGTTTGGTCTGATGGCTGGATTCACGCCTGCATTTATCCTTGCATTTTTGCTTGCGTCCCTGCCCGCACTCCTGTTTACAATTTTGTTTACAGGTGTGTTTATGCTCCTGGTTGTTGCCTCGTTTATGATCGGGTTTATAATCCGATTTATATTCCGATTTATAATCTGGCTCATAGATCGGCTTAAACTCAGGCATAACCTCCAGAGTCTGCGTATGTTTACATTCCAGCATAATCGAGAATCACAGGCAGCTTTGTTTCCCAGCCAATCGTGACGATTTTCACGCCCTGTGCCTTTTCCCTGAGTCCTGCTGCCAGTTCACCGGCAATTTTCAGGCATTCGTTTTCCCGATCTGCGGCCTGGCGAATACGTTTGATTAAATCATCGGAAACACCTGCCCATGGTTCGTTTCTGGCAATGTATCTGGCAACGCCAACAGATTTGATAAGAAATACCGTTGGAATGATCGGCACTTTCAAGGCACTGGCCTTTGCATAGAAGCTGTCAAAACTTTTGAGATCGTAAACTGGTGGAGTGATTATAAACTCAGCACCGGCTTCGACTTTTTTTGCTGCAAGTTCCAGCTCTTTTTCTAAAGAAGCATCGTCTTTATATGCTTCAATGGCGCAGCCAGTCAGTAATGATGGGGAGCCTTCAAGGGCAATGCCCGAAAGGTCTGCCCCGTCTTCAAGGGATTGTACAGCGCTTAAAAGTCCAACAACGTCAAGCTCGTCAACCACCTTTGCAGATGGATGATCGCCATTGGCCATGTCTTCGCCTGTGGTTACAATCAAGTTCTGGATTCCAAGTACATGGGCCGCAAGAATATCGCCCTGGATGGCCATTGAATTTCTGTCGCGCCCATAAACATGAATAACTGCCTCCATGCCGAGCTGATTCATCAATACACCACCGCCCAGAGCGCTCATGCGCATGACACCAACATCCATGTCTGGAATCACAACCCCGTCTACCCGGCCCTTAATCAGGCGAGCACTTGAAAGCAGCCTGGTAATGTCCACGCCCTTGGGGGGGTTCATTTCTGCAAGAACGACAAATTCACCTTTTGATAATCTTTTCTTCAAACTCATTTCATTCCTCTCTTTTGCCTTTATCGAAAAACCAGTTACGGTTGTAAAAATTGACTAGGGTTGATTATTTGACTTCTTTTCAATCCTGAACCTGAAGTTGCCATCATTGTCGGTTTCCAAGGTTTCAAACACGCAATAAGCCTCTGGCAGTACTTTTTTTAAATCTTCTTCAAGCATTGGATCACTGCAAACTATTTCCATTGTCTGCATTGGTGCCATTTCCCTGAACACCTGCCTGACCTTGAGTCGCATAAAGGGCGATATGGTTCCCGAAAAATCGAGAATATGGTCTGGTTTACTTTTCAAATACTTTCCTCCTGTACCGACTTCTTCAAAGTCAAAAAATGTGCTGATACGAAACCTAAATTTTATTCGTCGATGCTCTTTATGCATAAAAACTTAGTTTCCACATGGACACTAAAAATCGACTAAGGGTACTTCCATGAGCAACAGCCGTGCCATTTGAAGCAATCTATGGAAAAACTTTTGCTTCTCAATAAAAAATTACTACTACTTCCATGGAAGTAATTGTCTGAAATAAGGGCAAAAATGAATGGTCATTCATTTTTGCTCTCATCCTGTTTTTTTTTGGTTTTCCGGTACAGCAAAGTTTTTAAAAAATCACCTTGCAATGTTAAATGTTAAAATGTTAAACATGTTTTTTTAACAACTGTTAAGGTGAAATCTTAACAGTTGTTAAAAATTGTGTTAATGTTGTGGTGGCAGGGCATTTAAAATATTTGCAGGGAATCAATCAATGTTTGATAATGTAGCTGATCAGTACTGGAAAACAGTTGTAAATACGATACAGGACGGTATCATGATCGTAGATGAGACCGGAACCATTGTTACAGTTAACAAAGCATTTGAAAAAATCCTCAAATACACAAAATCTGAGCTCCTTGGTAAGACATGCGAAGTGCTCAATTGCGATATTTGCGAAGCAGCCAGGGCAAAAGTCGATGAGCACTGGTGCGTACTTTTCAGGACAGGTTCCATCGCCCCCAGAAAATGCACTCTCCTGAGAAAGGATGGAAAGCGCATACACGCCTTTAAAAACGCAGCCCTGCTCTTTGACCATGACGACCGGGTAATAGGGGCGGTTGAAACGATTACTGATGTTACTGAAATAATTGAAAAAGATATTCAGATCAGGGCGATACAGGAAGAGTTGCGTTCCAAGGACAGGTTTAGCGGCATCATCGGGGTTTCCCCTGCCATGCTCAAGGTCTTTGAGCTGATAAAAAACGCTGCCCATTCTGATGCGCCTGTCATAATTTTTGGTGAAAGCGGAACAGGGAAAGAACTTGTCAGTCAGGCAATTGTTGATACCGATGACCACAAAGACAAGCCCTTTGTAAAGGTTAACTGTGCAGCCCTTACGGAATCACTCCTTGAAAGCGAACTCTTTGGACATGTCCGTGGAGCCTATACAGGCGCACATAAGGACAGGGCCGGAAGGTTTGAGACCGCAAGCGGCGGGAACATATTCCTTGATGAAATCGGGGATCTGCCCTTGTCCACCCAGGTCAAGCTTTTGCGGGTATTAGAAGAAAAAGTCATTGAACGGGTCGGCGACAGCAAACCGATAAACGTCAATGTCAGGATTATTTCTGCTACAAACAAAAACCTGCAGGAGATGGTCCAAAGCGGAACTTTTAGAAACGATCTTTTTTTCAGGATAAACGTCATACCCATCTATTTGCCGCCTCTGCGGGAAAGAAAAGAAGACATCCCGCTTCTGGCAGAAAGCTTTTTCAGAACAATTCAAATAAAAAGCGGAAGCAAAATTAATGGAGTAAGCAGGGACACCCTCGACATTCTTATGGGCTACAACTGGCCCGGCAACGTAAGGGAACTCAAGAGTGCCTTTGAATATGCCGTTGTTACCTGTCACGAAAATATGATAGAGCCGCACCACCTGCCATACAGTGTCTATAACGGAAGTGTGGAAGGGGATTCGCCGGTTGAAGCATCACCAGTTCAACATTCAAAGCCGAACACAAAGGCCAGGCAGGAAAAAGCCGAACTTGTCAATGCACTTGAAAAGGCAGAGGGCAACCAGACCGTTGCAGCCCGCATTCTTGGCGTGACAAGAGTTACAGTCTGGAACAGGATGAAAAAGCACAACATCACTAAAAACCAGACCTATAAATAGTCTTTTTGAGAAAAAAATTTGCTTCTGTAATGACTTGACCTGTGTTCATGTTTTTATTATCATTGACCATGAAAAAATAATTGTAAGGAGAAATAAAGATAATGAAAATTTTTCAGATGGCACAAAAATCCACATTCACTTTAATAATAACGGCATGCCTGACGATGTTTTTATGTTCCTGTGTTGTCCTGGAGACTAAGTTTATAGATGTTACAACGAAACTGGAACGCTCGAATGCAAGACTTGCAGCAAGGGTGAAAAAAGAAATTGACAAAGCAGACGCTCTGGAAAAGGAGCTGCAGGACTGCAATTCCCGTGAAACCGACCTGACATCAATCAACAAGGGGTTGGAAGAAGATATGTCCATAATTGATGCTGACCGTAAGGCCATTGAAAGAAAATTGATTATGAGCCAGCAGGAGGTAGAAAAAGTTCAGGCCCTGGCAAAGCTCCAAAAGGGAGTAATTGACAAGATGGAAGGCACCAGGGTTGACCTGGAGTTTGCCATGCAAGCTCAGCTTGATGCAAATGAAGTAAAGATAGAAAAAATGGAAAATATGCTCAAGGTTACATTCATCGACAAGATAATGTTCAACACAGGGAGCGTAAGGTTAAACTCAAGGGGGAAGGATGCACTCCTGAAAGTAGCCAACTCCTTAAAAGATAATACTGCCAATAAGATAGATGTACGGGGGCATACCGACAACATGGCAATCGGCCTTGATCTCAAGAAAAAATATAACTCCAATTGGGAGCTTTCCGTGGCAAGGGCAGCTTCGGTGGTAAGGTTTCTGATAAAAAAAGGCGGCCTTGATCCAACGCTCCTGACTGCATCTGGATACAGCTATTACAGGCCCGTAGCCGATAACAGCACTCGTGAAGGCCGGAGGCAGAATCGAAGAATCGAGATGGTGCTTGTGCCCAGGAGCTAATCTTATTTATATGGCATTTTTTTTGCTTATTTTATAACCAGGCCACCTGGATAAACTAAGCAAAAGGCTTCGATACCATAGGAATAAACAAAAATCATCGCTTCGTTAAAATTTTAAGTTTATTAGGAGTAATTAATTACAGACGATTTGCCGGACAGCATAAAATTTTTTTGACTTTTGCATGTATAAATACTATGCAGTGTAATAATGTAATGCTTTTAAAGTAAATTTATAATCAACCCTTGATTCCATACAGAGCCATCTGGCTCACTTAGTTGCAAAAATAATCAACGCTTATTACAATTTTTTTTGGAGGTATGAAATGTTGCGTAAAATTCAGATAACCCTTGTTGTCGTGACTTTAGCACTGATAATCGCTGGCGGGGAAGCACTTGCAATTTCCGGCAATCCCAGGTTTATGGCAATTTATGTGCCAGAGACAAAAAGCTCCATGAACAGAACGTCAAGGGTGGTGAAAGCTGCTGAGCAGTCCATAAACGGCGTGTTTGCCCGTAAGGGATTTGTTGTGCTTGACAGGATGTTTGTTAATAATATTTATGATGAAATTGAGCAGGCAGGCAGGATCGACATTGATATGGATGACCTCTCTGCACTCGCCCTGAAATACCGTGCTGACCTTCTCCTGGTTTATGATGTTCACGCTGCAAAAAAAGTGGGTGGGAAAAGCAAATACTTTGGCGGCATTATCGTGGAAATATCTGTAAGGGCTGTTGCGCCAGCAACCGCAGACCTGATCGCCCAGAAACGTGGCGATCTGCATGTGAAAACAAAGCGGAACATAACCGGAAGTTATTATGATAATATGGAAGCATCAAAGGCTTCCGATGCCCTTGGTAAAGGCGTGGCAAAGGCTTTGATAAGCGACGTTGAGGGTGATTATGATAGAGCTGTCAGCCGTGGTAATCGCTTTGATGTATGGTTCAGGAATTTTGAAGAAGAAGAAATTTTTACCGTCATGGACGTGATAGAAGGGATGAAGGGGTTTGCTGATAAAAACGTTCGCAACCAGTCGCCAGGCAATTTCCAGGTTGATGTTAACTTTAAGGGTAAAAAATTTGATTTTCAGCGGGGACTTTTCCGGGGCCTGAAAAACAAGGGCATAAGGTTTAGTACGCAGCAGGCCAAGGGCAACCGTTTCCTCTTTTTTAAGGAAGGAACCGATAACCCATACGGTGAAATGAATATTCAATAAGCACCTGTAACTCTTTGATGCACAGCAATGCAGGCAATCTTAGATTGTTATTGAACTTGTTTGCAGTATCTGGTATATATAGGTTTGTTAAAAGATGATAACCATTAGAAGTGTAACAGTTTTTTCTTGATGCATGGAGGCCGCCTGAAATGGCCCAAAAAAATTTCCATAGGCTGTTGGCTGGTTTCATTATTGTAGTTTTTGCAGTCCTTTGTACAGCACCTGTTTCATATGCCAGAGATTTGGTTGTGATAACCGAGAATCTTCTTCCTGGTAATTACTCCTGTGCAACTGGCGTTTGCGGGTTTGCTCCTGAAATTGTGAAAGAGATAATGGCCAGGCTTGGGGTTGATTACAAAATTGAGCTGATGCCATGGAAACGCGGATTCGCTGAGCTATCCAGAAAACCTGGTGTAGCACTTTTCCAGACTGGATATACTGCGGAGCGGGCAGACAAGTTTTTGTGGTGCGGCCCTTTAGGTTTCGCCACGTTTTCGCTCTTTAGATCCAAGTTGTCAAATAAACCAGTTCCTGCATTTAATGCTGCAAAACATCTCTGGATCGGGACAGTTGCAGACGATGTGCGTGAACAGCTTTTAATAAGCAAGGGTTTTAATAAATCAAAATTTACCAGGACCCATGGGAATAATGCAAGTATAAAAAATCTTGAACTACTTCTGGTAAACCGCACAGACCTTTGGATAACAACTCTTCAAGAGGCACAAGAGACTGTCTTGAGTTTGCAGGCTCAATGCAAAAAGCCAAAATCAATGAGTATATGCAGTAAAATTTTGAACATTAAACCAGGGGATCTTCTGGAGCCGATTTATGATATAAAAAAAATCTATTTCTACATTGCCTTTTCAAAGGGAACAAGCCTAAAAGTAGTAGCAGACTGGCAGAAGACGCTTGATGGAATGAAGCAGGATGGAACCTATGAAAAGATTATGAAAAAGAATAATTACGGCGAAATGTATATGACATTTGATAAACCCTTTTAACTTCCGATGAAAGCAATTACAATACTTCCTGACGGGTAAGCAGGTAACCAAAAAAACTTCATAGTTTTAGGATTATAAAAATGCTTTTAATCAGATTTTATGATAAAGTACTTCGCTTCGCTGTTATAACTCTCGC
>JAOZSB010000353.1 GCA_029939895.1 Desulfobacterales bacterium | reverse complement strand
GACCGGACAGATCATGTGCTATAAAAGAGGACATATTACATGCTTCTAACAATATCAATAAAAAAATTTGCAAAACTTTGAGGGGTATTGTATCATGTTAAAATAAAAAAAACTGTGATGAAAAAGGCTTTTATGGCATATGGGTGCAAAAGTGTGAGTACAACTTCTGGCAAGAATGTGTGAAATTTCAATTGCCCAAAGAGTTACAAATACCAACTGGTATGAGACTGCTTAAGCATTCTTAAGTTTGCTGATTTAAAGAATAATATTGATAAAAAATTCAGACTTATTCGAGATAAACATGAAATATGGATTCAAAGATCTGGTTGATATAACTAAATTGCAAGAGTTGACCGATGAATTGTATCTTGCGACTTCTATTCCTTCTGCCGTTGTTTCTATTTCTGGAGAGGTCCTTACAGGATCTGGATGGCAAAGGATATGTACGGATTTCCACAGACAACATCCACAAATCGAAAAAGAATGTATCGAAAGCGATACAAAAATTAGAAAAAAACTAAATGAGGGCGAATCATTTGTGACCTACAAATGTCCACGTGGCTTAGTGGACGCCTCATCGCCTATTATTATAGCTGGAGAACATGTCGCCAATGTATTTTCCGGTCAAGTATTTACTAATACTCCAGATGAAAAAACAGAACAGTTTTTCAGGGATCAGGCTCAAAAATATGGATTTGACGAAATTGAGTACATTAAAGCATTCAAGGAAATACCTGTTTTTTCAAAAGATCGTTTAAAAGCCGTCCTTTCCTTCCTTTCCAGACTGTCAATCATGATCGCTGACATGGGTTTAAAGCGGATTCACGAATTGGAGTCTATGGATGCACTGCTGGAGAGTGAGGAGAAGTATCGTTTTTTAGTGGAAACCACCGATGATTTGATCTGGTCCATTGATACAGATGGAGTTCACACCTATACTAATAAATCAATAGAACGACTCCTGGGGTATACTGTGGATGAGAGCAATGGCATCTCTTTTTTCCAGTTAATGCATCCTGACGATAAAGCAGTTATTTGGCAGGTGTTGCAGGAGTCGGTGGAGCAAAATAAAGGGTGGTCAAATCTTATAATACGCTGGATTCATAAAGATGGATCAATTCTATACCTTGAAAGCTCTGGCTCCCCGATTTTTGATGCTGGAAATAATTTAATTGGTTTCAATGGTATTGATCGGGACATTACCGAGCGCAAGCAGGCAGAGGAAGTGTTACAGAAAGTTCATGAAAACCTTGAAAAAAGTGTTGCAGAGCGTACAAAAAATTTAATTCAGGAAATTGAAGACCGCAAGCAGGCAGAAGATGCGCTACGGGCGAGTGAGATGCGCTTCAGAGCCTATTTTGAGCAGGGCATGATTGGGATGGTGGTTTCATCAACTAAAAAGGGCATTATTGAGGTAAACGATATTGCCTGTGACATGTTCGGCTATTCAAGAGAGGAACTATCAACACTGAACTGGGTAGAGTTGACCCATCCAGACGACCTGGAAGCCAATGTCGTACAGTTCAACCGTGCTATGGCGGACGAGATCGATAATTACACTTTAGAGAAACGCTTCCTGCGCAAGGATGGCCACACTATCCACACAATGATTTCAGTTAGTGTAGTGCGCAACGCAGACAGGACAGTGGATTACCTTCTTTCAATTATGCAAGACATCTCAGAGCGCAAATTGGCGGTGGACGCACTTGTTCAGAGCCTTGCAGAAAAAGATATTCTTCTGCAGGAATTACAGCACAGGGTAAAAAATAATCTTCAAATTATTTCAAGTCTTATAGACACTACAAAGGGGCTGGATGATAACAGGGATACCTTTGAGTTTGCCAGAAATCTTTCAAGCAAAATTGAAGCAATGTCACTTGTTCACTCACAATTATACAGCCGTAAACATTTGAGTTTTGTTCGAATCAATAAGTATATTTATCAGCTTTATGACAATATTTTTCGTTTATATTTTCAGACAGGCAAAAAAATCAATGTTGAATTTAACATTGAAGATATCAGGTTGCCCTTAAAAATAGCAGTACCCCTTGGGCTTGTGTTAAATGAAATTATTTCCAATATTTTTAAACATGCATTTACGCAGCAAGATTCTGGCGAAATCAGTATTTCATTTAAAAAAATTGATTCAAACAAAATTCAATTACAAATTTCTGATAATGGCCCTGGTATTTCCGATGATATTGACATCAAAAAACCCACATCCACTGGAATGATGTTAATTACTGGGATTATATTAGAACAATTGGATGGGACACTTCAAATATTGAAAGATAATGGGACTACCATCAAGATTGAACTTGTCATCCCTGAGGAATAATTCTTCTCGAATCGACAATGCAACCCCGATTAGCTATGAGTATAATAACTCCACAAGCTTTTTTGTCTTTTGCAATTGGAGCAGTCATGTAATTTAAAACCCTCTGTTAATCAACGTATTTTTCATATATCTTCTTTACTTCTTCAGAGTCTCTGCAGGTTGCAATTGTATCCCAAATTTTTTCAGCAAGCTCCTCATGTTTATTGTAAAACTGATGAGAAAGCATCAGGTAGTAGGGCTTTCGATTTAGTGACGGACTCATTTCAATAATGTTATTAAATATGGCGGGATATTTTGTAAGGATAGCATTTCCTGAAACTGAGAATCCGGCAACTCCATCAAGATGCCCCTTGGTTAATCGCTGCATGTTGGCTAAATCGGTTTTCGATTCAAATACTTTAACGCCCATTTTTGTTAGTTCTACACCAATTGAATATCCTAATACCACTCCAATCCCTTTATCTGTAAGGTTTTTTATTTTACTGCCATCCCATTCAAGCTTAGAATCCTTCTGTTTAAAAAGAACATATGAAAGCTCAAAAAACATTCTTGTTTCATCAATGACGCCATTCTTCATGGGATATCGTCCATCTTTAAGTCTTTTCTTTTTAAAGCTGGCACCAAACAGACCATCAATTTTTCCATGTGAAAGAGAGTAAAGCCCTCGTCTCCAGGGTAACCTCATGAAAACGAATTTCTTACCAAGCTTAGCCTCAACCAGTTTTAATATTTCCAGATTTACTCCTGGTTTTTTCCAGTCAATTTTTTCTCCACTGCCTGTTTCGTATGGATAATTCGGAATGTCAGGGCAGGCGAAAATCACAGGTTGGGTGTTATCTGCAAATGCGAAATTGAGTATTGAACCCATTAGTATTGCAGTAAAAAAGACCAGTCTTTGAATCAATGTCTTCATAATGCGTACCTATTTTATAATTTTCTGCAAGAATCAAGCATACTTTATATATAACAGAAATGGATTCCTATTTACACTCTATTATTATATTTTAACAAAATAATATCTTCTAATAATCAATGTTTTTTAAGTTAGAACTGGGGCATAATTTCCATTCTGCCCGCCAGATTCGCTCATGGTTTCAGCTTAAAAAGTTTTTTACACAGCATAAAAAAATAAAATGAAAGGGCCACCCCCTGACGGGGATGGCCCTGTTTTGCAATTAAGTCTGGAAAATGAATTTCATTATCCAAAATGCTTATCCTTGAACTTATCGTAATCTAATTTACCTTTATTTTCCTTCATTCTTTTTTCAATATTCTTAATATTTCCCCGCTTTTTGAGAAAATCTTTTGCATCACCAAGGTCTTTGCCTTCGTAGTTGTAAATAGTTATTTTTTTAAGATTTACTCCAACCATTTTGAGGTATTCAACAACACTGAGAATATGTTCTTCAGTTGGCTGATAATGTCCGCTGTCATTACGAATACCTGTAATTTTTCCTTTATCTATCATGATTGAGCCGCCGCAAAGACAAGGCAAGCCTGCAAGGTAAGATGAGTGATACACAGGGGTAACCCCTCCCAAAGTTGAATCTACATGGGGAGCCATATAAAGATCCCTGCTCATACTCATGACAAAACAGCCCCATCCCCACATTAGTCCGCCATTGCCTTTTGCTACATGGCTGGCGCTCATCTGTTTGTTTATTATTCGGGAATCTGCAGGCTCTGGTTTAACATTGGGATCCCTTAAAGACTCCCGCCAGGGTATCATATAGGCTTTTCCATCCTTGAACCTGAGTTTGAATTTTTCTAATGCCGCTCTTTTTAAATAAATATCATCCTGCTTTCCAGCATCCATTTCTATGCCATGATCACTCAGGCTTTTCCCAAAATAAATTTCCAGCTCATTTGGCAGTGCCTGAACACCACATCCCAGACGTTTCGAAAAATCATGTGCTACACAGCGAAAAAGGGCCCTGATTGCTTCTTCCCGTGATGGATGCATTTTACCGAGTTTGGATGATAGCTTGAGATTTTTGAGCCAGTAGTTGGTGGCAAAAAAAACTTCAAAAAGCAGATACATTCTTTCGCCTGCATCCTTAGTTTTTTCAAGGGCTCCTAATAGACCGTCAATTCTTAAAAGTACAGGGTCAGACCGCCTGGTAACACGAATAGAACTCACTGAACTGTCACGTTTCCAGTTATGTTTTGTTGGGATCTCTTTGTACTGCAGCATGGAACAGGCCTCCTGAAATGAGTGTTAATATTGTATCGTGTCCATATAGGTCATGAATATAATACTGACTGCCAGAATTTATTATAGAATTAATATAAAATAGTAAATTTGTTTGACACATAGCATAAATATGAGTGGTTGTAAATAGTTATTTGTTTATAAGTTTATTCTCGAGAAAGTGATGAGATTTATTATTTTTTTAATTCTATATAGAAGGAAAAAAACAATACATTT
>JAOZSB010000352.1 GCA_029939895.1 Desulfobacterales bacterium | reverse complement strand
AACCACAGGCGTACTCGGTTGTACGCCGAGGATTATGTTTTTTTTACAACGCAGAGATTGAGTGCGAAGACATTTTTTATCAGGCACACAAGATTACCTGTCGGAATTAAGAGACATCTTTCCTCGGCTCAAGCCCTTTGGGCTTTGTTTGCTGGCTTTGTCTGTACTGCTTGATACCAGTTTGCCTTCAAAAAAAGTCATTTCAATTGTCACATCTGGAATTGTTTCAACATCAATTTCAAACAGGTTTTTGCTCAGCACAACAATATCGGCTTTTTTGCCGACCTCAAGCGAGCCGACTTCTTCGTCAAGAAAATTGCCATATGCCCCATTTATTGTAGCGGCCCTGATCATTTCTTCAAGGCTGACGCATTCGCTGGCAGGTGGTAGCTGTTTTTTGCCGTCATTTGAGCGTGTCATGCCGTTGTATATGGCGGTCATGAGGTTTGGTTCGGAGGTAATAAAGTCGCTTGCTACGGTAACATTAACGCCTGCATTAAAAAGGCTTTTATGGGAATATGTGTTATTGGCACGTTTTGCACCAAGGTAGGGCAGGTAGAAGGTGTCATAGCCCTCATCCATAATCATCCAGTATGGACTCATGTGCGCGCCAATCCCCAGTTTGCCCATTCTTTTAATATCTACCGGCCTGAGCATTTGCAGGTGGGCAAAGGAGTGCCTGGAGTCGCTTTTGCCGTTTATCTGCTGAACTTTTTCAAGGGCATCTATGGTATATTTTGCTCCGGCATCGCCAATAACGTGGACGTGAACCTGGTATCCGGCCTTGTCAATCTCGGTAAAGGCCTTGATCATGTCCTTGTCCTTCCAGACTTTAATGCCGTAAAAATCAGGTCGGTGGGCATAGGGTTCAAGCAGGAGCGCAGTTTCTTCTTCCAGAATATTATCCGCCAGAAATTTAAAGGAGTGCGCCTTGAAGTGGGGGTGGTTGAATTTCTCTGCCAGCTCAAATCCATGCGCAATCTGCTCCATATAGTCAGCCGGATCAATATACCATGAACCCCTGTAGCGAACCGTCAGCTTTCCTTCCTTTGCAAGCTCGTCAAAGGCCATGTAGTAATTGGGATCATACTCTGCCCATGCATCGTGGGCCGTTGTTATGCCTTCGCTGTTCAGCCATTTCTGCATCCAGAGCAGGGAGGTTTTGTAGTCTTTTTTGGAACCGTTCGGGAACAGTATCCATGCAAGCGACATGGCAGCATGCTCCTGCAACAGGCCGGATGGTTCGCCTGTTTTTGGGTCTCTGGCGATAACACCGCCCTTTGGATTGGGGGTATCCTTTGTGATGCCGGCCATTTCCAGCGCCTTGGAGTTAACCCACAGGGAGTGAATATCCCTGGAAATAATACCAATGGGGCGGGTGGAGTCGATTGCATCAAGAATTTCCTTGCGTGGCCCTACTGCATCAAAAAGCGTCCTGTCAAAACCTGCACCCATAATGCCTTTTTTTTCTGGATGCTTTTCTGCAAATTTTTTGATTGCCACAACATACTCATCCAGGGTTTTCAGATCAAACAACGCTGCCCGGAACAGGTATGCATAGGAATTGGAAAGCGGGTGCAGATGGCTCTCCACAAAGGAGGGAAGGGCAAACTTTCCCTTCAGATCAATAACTTTAGTGCTTTTGCCAATATATGCGTCTACATCCTTCATTGAACCGACATATATAATTGTACCATCTTTGACTGCAACGGCCTCGGCCCAACTGTTTTTTTCATCAACTGTGTAGAAGTCACCGTTTAAAAGAACGGTATCGGCTTTTACCAGTGCTGCATCTGCTTTAGTAACATGCCCTGTAACAATAATCATTGTTGATAATAAAACTATCAGAAAACACCCTGTGCTGCTCACAGAATGGAGAATATGTCTTGAATTCACTGCTTTGTTCCTTTCATGTTTATTTTTTATTATTAAGTAAGGGTTTAATGCTATAAAACTTCTTCTTCATTTACTTCAATATCGTACATGGTGCCCACCGAAGGTATTCCAGTCCTTTCGTCCCAGCCGAATTCCTCCCAGTAAGCTTTTATCATCCTGTTAAGGTCAACACTTCGTCCCTTGTTTGCCCCCTGGGTCTGGGGCGGTGCGCCAAGGGTTCGGTCGTTTGGCCTGTTTTGTTTTGGGTCAACACCGTGTTTTATATTAAAGGCCTGGCGAATGGTTTGTATGCGTTCACCAATCCTCATATATTCGTTTGGAGTCTTGTTCCATCCTGTTGCAGCGTTGATCCACTCAAAAACCGGGATCTTGTCCACCCCTAAAAAAGTTCCAAACTTGCACATGCCAAGGCCGTTGACAACATTCATGAACTTGCTGCATGCAGCCGCTTTAATGGCTTTATCCTCGGCAGATATATATTTTTCATTCTTGTGGAAAAACATTTTCATCTTTGGAATGCCAGTCACCCTTTTCCAGAGATTGAACATCTCATAATAAAGCTGAGATCCAATGGTGTGCCGCCCGGGTGTAGGCTCCACAGCATAATGGAGCGCGAAGCCAGGGTCGTTTCTTCCATCGTGCATCGGCAGATCCTGCCCGCCTGCGTGCATTGCGTATTTATGGGAGCCTTTGCCGATTCGATCTGCTGCATGCTTGGAACCATCGGCAAGTATATCGCCCAGACCCTCACGGTTAATCATCATCTTTACAAGCTTGATGATTGCGTCTGTGTTTCCCCATTCCAGCGCAAGACCGCCAGTATCTTCCTCGGTCAGCAGCCCATTTTCAAAACACTCGATTGCAAAGGCGATTGAGCTTCCGCAGGATATTGTATCCATCCCGGCCCGGTTTAAAAGCTCATTAAGATAGAATATGCTGTATGAATCCTCGTTCATCAACAGGCCGCCAAGGGCAATTACTGTCTCGTATTCCGGCTTGTGGGTTTCATCGTACTCGCTCCTTGGGTCCTTGATTTTACAGATCCCGCCACAGCCCAGGGGGCATGAGTAGCAGTAATATTTCTGGACTTCGCATTCAGTAAAAACATCGGGGTTTACGGTGTATGATTTATCGGTTCCAAAATCAAGGTGCGTCCCTTTCCAGTTTTTGATTGGCGCATCGCCCATTTCAAGGGATGCCTGGTTCATGCTGACGGTTCCCCATTTTTTCAGGAGCATCTTGTATAAAAAACCAATCTGGGTCATCTGCATTGGCATCATTCTCAATGCTTTACCCATGTATGGGGTTCCTGAACCAGGTATGAACGGGGGCTGAAACTTAACCCATACCAGGCATTTTCTGGAGAGCCGTTTCATTTCTTCTTTATCATAGGGGATGGTTTTTCTGGTGCCAGTAACAACCACGGCCTTTAAGTTTTTGGAACCCATAACCGCGCCCATGCCAGACCTGCCTGCCATACGGCCCTTGTCATTGGAAATGCCGGAAATAAGGGACATTTTTTCCCCGGCCCGGCCTATGCAGACCACCCTCGGCCTTCTTCCTGCTGCTTCTTTGGTCAGGATTTTATCGGTTTCTACAGTGTCCTTGCCCCAGACATGGGTGGCATCCCTGAGCTGCGCCACACCGTCATTGATTTCAAGGTAGACCGGTTTTTCGCTCACCCCTTTAAAAAACACTCCGTCATACCCTGCTTTTTTGAGGGCAGGCGAGAAATTACCACCGCAGTTTGCGTCACCGCAGCCGCCCGTGAGAGGCGATTTCCCCACAACCATCCAGCGGCCAGTAAAGAGCGACCTTGTACTTGTCAAAAGGCCGGAAACAAAGCCTATTACATTGTCCGGGCCAAGTGGATCTGCTCCAGCCGGGACTTCATTATAAAGAATATAGTAACCCAGCCCAAGGCCGGAAAGGTACTTTTCATATATTTTATCTGGTATTTCCCGCTCCTCGACTTCTCTCCGGCTAAGATCAACCATGAGAATTTTTCCAACATAAGCGTATGCCATTTTATTTAAACCTCCAGAAAGAGCCTTGTTTGCACAGTGCCTCTAAGTTTTATATGTACTTTAAAAGCAATATTATTAGTTTTTTAAGAAAAATAGATTGTACATTAAACAGCATATAAGAAAAATTCTGACCCGTAAACAGATTTTATAAATTCCTGAAAAACTTAATGGCAACATCAGGGCAAATAGCCCAGTGAAAACAACATGCACCTATTTTATGTAATAATTCGAAATGTTACAAACATGAAAAAATAATACGCTTTTTTGTAAATCTTACCTCAAATTTTTGCCACCAATAGCCGATATTAATATTAACTGTCAGTATTTTTGGTTATTTCATATGAGAGTAAAAAAGAGGTGACGATATGGCTGGATATGAAATTTTAAATGAAAACGGGGCAAGTGTAGGGCCAACAGTACTTTCCCTTTTTTACGGAAACCTCTGGAAGACCGCTCTGGACAGATTGAGCCACCAGCACGATGGCCACATTATAACAATCTTCCACATGGGCCAGAAATTGAAAGTTTACCGTAAAATCGGAATGTAGGCCCTTCACCAGCAACCAGACAGATGAACCATGTTCATCACCTATCGGTTTGCCAGACCCACAGCACCCCTGGATACTCCCACAACCTGACAACTCCATCATTTTTCCCCAATACTGTTTACAAGCAGCCTGTTTCTCCTTATTATAAGAAAGGACGCACAAACATTGGTTATCAGGAGTTTTTTTGCTTTGCTACGATTGTATGCGACGACATTTTTTATCAGGTACACAATTCAACGGATTACGGACGTGCCTGAAGAAAAAATAGGATTCGCATTCAAGATCAAGGCGTAAA
>JAOZSB010000351.1 GCA_029939895.1 Desulfobacterales bacterium | reverse complement strand
AGTTCAGATAAACAAGGCAGGAACCAGCAATTGCGCCAGCCAGTTGTGATGAAACATACAAAAAAACCGTCATCAGGCTCATGCTTGCACCGCCTGCGCCTGTTACTGCAAGAGCTATGGTTACAGCAGGGTTAAGGTGCGCTCCGCTGATCCAGCCTGTAATACACACCGCCATTGCAACCGCAAGCCCCCACCCGATTGCAATCACGATCCATCCGCTATTGTTGCCCTTTGTCTTTGCAAGCACAACATTTGCCACAACACCGTTTCCAAGTACTATCAAAATCATAGTCCCGGCAAACTCGCCAAAATATACCATAATGTCTTCCATAGCAATTCCTCTGTAAACTCAAAATTAACAACGAAGGTTTTTACTTAGTTTAATCCCTAAGATTCAGTCGAGTTGGTTTTTCCACTCAGCAAGCGCAATCGTTAACGAGCTTTCAAGCCAGTCAGCATAGCGTTCCTTTATGTTTTCAAACGGCTCTGCGTGGTTGAATTGAAATACTTCTGTTGTTGCTGAATCTATTAAAACAGAAGCGTTGCTTACTGTAAACGCAGAGACAGCCAGGATTCCAGTGTCGCCATGTCCAAATCCATGTGTACTTACAAAAAAACCGAATTTGTCCTTTGTATCAATTTCCAGGAGAACCCATGAACTGTGTTTGTCAGGATTGGCAACATATTTTAATTTTTCAGCGACTTCATTTATTGGATATAAAAATGATTCCTCTGTTAAACTGTAAGAAGAAGTAATACTGGCGTTGTAAGTAAACTGATCAGAAGGAGTAAGTGCTTTAATTTGAAAATTTAATGACTCACAAATTTCATTAAACCTTTGCGATGTAAACTCTGATAATTTATATGCATACTCCTTGAGTTGAGACAGTCTTTCTTTTTCCTCTTCTTCTTTCTTTTTCTTTTCCTTTTCTTCTGACAATTCCCCTCTTAATACTTCAACTGCTGATGTAATAATTTGATCAACATGACCATTTGGTTGAACCTGCCGTTCTAAACCAATGGCGGTGAGAATGGCGTTCTTCTGCAATTTAACAAACAAATTGACCAGTGATTTAAGGTCGCCTTTGTCTGCATGTTCAAGTGCTTCAATATACTCATTTCTATCGGCATCCCTGACTACTAACGGAAAGAGTCCGTCTTTGAGAAAGACAAGTGATGCAAGTGCCCTGGCAACCCTTCCGTTTCCATCCTGAAAAGGGTGTATTTGCGTAAACCGATGATGGAGCCAGGCGGCCTTTAGTTCGGGGGGATATTTGTCTTCACTTTATAGATACCATTCCACGAGCCGGGTCATTTCCTCCTGTGTAATTTCTGGAGGGCAATATTCGTGTTCTTCTCCGTCCGGTCTTCTGGGATTATTTGGCTGTTTTTTATATGCACCCTTAATAAGATCAACTTCAACCCGACTGCCATTGGATGTGATTGCCCCGGTTGTATCCTGGTTGCATGTAAACTGGTCTTGCATTCCCCTGATGTAATGTTCCGTCAAAGGCTGTTCATCTTTTACAAATGCAAATAAGTCTTCGACAATTGCAAGCTGATCTTCAATTATATTTTTTATGTGATCTGCTTTTTTGCTTTGTATCCCTCCCTGTCGCTCGATTATCTGAGAAGTAATTCCATGCTCAATCAACGATTCTGTAACACCCCTGTCCCAGACATACAGCCGTTCAATAATTCCGGTTTCAATAGCCCATTCCCGCTGTAGCTTTTCATTAAATTGCAGAAAAGTTTTAGTATTTTCTAATTCATGGCGTTTTTCCTGCCAAATCTGCACAAGTGCCTTTAGCTCTTTTGATTTAAGGGCATTTGCATTGTCAGGATATTTTTGAATTCTTGAATAAGCCATTATATTTCCCTGGTGGCACTCATGGGTTCATAAAAATATGCATATTGTAAATGAAACTTTTGTATATCACACATTTACATTCACTGCAATAATAGTCAAGTATGATTTAATAATGCTGGTGCGTGTCGCATAAACGCTTTTTGGGTGCGTGGATGCGCTGTTGCAGGGATTTATTATTATCGTGGAATTATGATTTTTTTTTGAAGGCAGGTCAATCAAAGCAGTAATTCAGGCGAGCATTCCCTGCCTGATTACTGCTTTGACTGGCATTTCCCCGGCCTATTTTTTTGAGGCTGGTTTTTTTGTTGCTGGTTTTTTTGCAGCAGGCTTCTTTTTCGTGGCCTTTGCAGCAGCCTTTTTTGGTGCAGCTTTCTTTTTCTTTGCTGCCTGTTTTTTCGGGTCCTGCTCAAGGGTTATGGCTAGTACTTCGTCGCCATTGGCTACTTTCACGAAGTTCAGCTTCTTTTTCAGGCTTTTTGGAATTTCTGCGAGGTCCTTTTCATTTTTCTCTGGAATAAGTACGGTAGTAATTCCTGCACGCAAAGCTCCGAGTGCCTTTTCTTTCAACCCGCCAATGGGCAGAACACGGCCCCTGAGGGTGATTTCTCCGGTCATGGCAACTTCGCTTTTTACTGGTATCTTCGTAACAGCAGACACAAGAGCAGTAACGATTGCAATACCTGCCGACGGCCCGTCCTTGGGGATTGCCCCGGCTGGAACGTGGATATGGACATCAATATTTTCAAGGATATTTTCGTCAAGCCCGTAGTCCTTGAGGTTTGCTTTAACAAAGGTGGCTGCTGCACGGATAGACTCCTGCATTACATCACCAAGCTGCCCGGTCATAATAAGTTCGCCCTTGCCGTGGAGAAGGGTGGCTTCTACATAAAGTGCTTCACCCCCCACATGCGTCCATGCAAGTCCAGTTGCCAGGCCTATCTGGTTTTCTTCCTTATCCATTTCCGGCAGAAACTGGGGAACCCCAAGATATTTGTGCAGATTGTTTTTTTTGATTGCAAAGGGTCCCTTTTTCTTTTCTGCAATTTTCCGGGCAGTCTTGCGGCAGAGGCTTCCGATCTCCCGCTCAAGATTCCTTAACCCGGCCTCGGAGGTGTACTCCGTGATAACCTGGTTCAGTGCATTATCGCTCAAAGTTATCTGTTTTGCTTTCAGGCCATTTTCTTTAATCTGCCTTGGAATCAGATATTTTTTTGCTATAACAACCTTTTCTTCCAGGGTGTAGCCGGAAAGATTTATGATCTCCATCCTGTCGAGAAGTGCAGATGGTATGGTGTCGGTGATATTTGCCGTTAAAATAAACATTACCTTTGAAAGGTCAAAGGACAGGTTCAGGTAGTGGTCGCTAAAGTCAACATTCTGTTCCGGGTCGAGTGCTTCAAGCAAAGCAGAGGACGGGTCACCGCGAAAATCTGCACCAAGCTTGTCGATCTCATCCATCATAAAGACCGGGTTGTTGGTTCCTGCCTGCTTGAGTCCCTGAAGAATCCTGCCTGGCAGTGCGCCTATGTAGGTTCTGCGATGCCCCCGGATTTCTGCTTCATCGTGTATTCCGCCAAGGGATATTCGCACAAACTTGCGGCCCAGG
Source organism: Desulfobacterales bacterium (assembly GCA_029939895.1). Classification (GTDB taxonomy): domain Bacteria; phylum Desulfobacterota; class Desulfobacteria; order Desulfobacterales; family JAOZSB01; genus JAOZSB01. The sequence continues at coordinate 1,294 of JAOZSB010000351.1, read as the reverse complement.
GCCCTTGCGATGGCTTGTCCCAGGGATGTTTTGCCAACTCCTGGAGGCCCTGCAAAACAGAGAATCGGGCCTTTCATTTTTGGATTAAGCTTCCTGACGCTCAAGTATTCGAGTATCCGGTCTTTGATTTTTTTCAGGCCGTAGTGTTCCTTATCCAGAACTTTTTTTGCCTTTTGTACATCAATAAGATCCTTGGATGACTTGCTCCAGGGCAGTTCCACCAGCCAGTCAAGGTATGTTCTTATGACAGATGCCTCGGCAGAATCAGGGTGCATTTGCTCGAGCCGCCTTAGCTGGCGGGTTGATTCCTTGTCTGCCTCCTTTGACATTTTGGCTTTTTTTATCTTCTTTGTGTAATCTTCTATCTCATGCTGTTTTTCATCAAAATCCCCAAGCTCCCGGTTGATGGCCCGCATTTGTTCACGCAGAAAATAGTCCTTCTGGCTTTTTGATATTTCGTCACGCACTTCAGACTGTATCTTTGCCTGCATGGATGAAAGCTCAACCTCCCGTGTGAGGAAGTCGTTTACTTTTCGCAGCCGTTCCTCAGGGTTGGTGGTTTCAAGCAAAAGCTGAGACTCATCAATCTTCAGCTTGAAGAAAGGGGTGGAGGCGACTATATCAGCCAGCCTGCCCGGAGAGTCAATACCTTCGAGCAGCATGGCACCATCCTGCGGCATATCCCCGCTGAGGGACAGCATGCGCTCGCTGTTTTCACGAACATTACGCATCAGTGCTTCCGCCTCAATGCTCACCTTATCGAGAATCTCATCATCAACGGTTTCTATCTTTACTTTAAAGGAAGCTTTTTTGCGGACATATTTCAGAACCCTGGCCTTTGCTACACCTTGAACCAGCGCCTTTATACTTCCATCGGGCAGTTTGAGAATCCTCAAGATCCGACCCACAGTGCCTATAGAATATATCTGATCCGGCTCCGGGCTTTCAATCCCTGGTTCTTTCTGGGTCGCCAGCACAAGGAACCTGTCCTTTGCCATGGCTTCTTCCACAGCCTTGATTGACTTTTCCCGGCCAATATACAGCGGCAAAACCATATCAGTAAATATCACCACATCCCGTACCGGCAACAAAGGAAGGGTTTCAGGAATTTCAATCTCTTCCTCATCGTCTTCTATAATACTCAAAAGGTCGTTTCTATCACTAACCGCCATTATATCTCCTTAAATTAATCGATGTGCCTGAATGAAAACTGCCTTCACACACAATATCTTCGTTGGAAAAAAAACATAATCCTCAGCGTACAACCGAGTACGCCTCCGGTTATTTTGTTTTT
>JAOZSB010000350.1 GCA_029939895.1 Desulfobacterales bacterium | reverse complement strand
CTGGCCAGCGTGCCTGCGACTGTCTGTTAATAGTTTGAAATTTAATCATCAATATATCTTATCAAAACCAACAGGAGGCAAAATGAAATCACGGCAACTTAAACAATTACTGGTACTTATCCCTATTATGGCATTAATATTTTCAGCATGCGGGCCAAAGTTTTGCATAGTGGAAAACCCGGCCTATAAAGGCACCATAAACGTAATGGAACTCGATGATGCTGGCGTTACCCTTCACTCCTACCTGGCTCCGGGCAATGGCGGCATGGTTACAACGCAAATCATTGAAAGCAAAACCAAGCTTGTATTAGTCGATTCTCAGTTTATGGTTCCCTATGCAAAGGAAGTCCGAGCCTATGCAGACAGCCTGAACAAACCAATTGACCGCATAATAATTACCCACGCTCACCCTGACCATTTCTCTGGACTGGCAGTAGCTTTTGAAGATGTACCCTCATACGCACTTGCCGGAACCAGAAACTTCATAAAAAATGTTGGACCAAAAATTATTGCTGCCAACCAAAAAAAATTTGGTGCAATGGCTCCAGACAAGGCTTTAACATCTACCAATGTTATAAAACCCGGAACCGAAACCATTGACGGTGTAAAATATGAATTTGTACGCATCGAAGCTGGTGAGGCCGGAGAACAATTGTTGATAAAACTGCCAGAATTGCAAACAATGGTAGCACAGGATCTGGTCTATAATAATGTACATCTTTTTATTGGCAACAACTCAATAGACGGCTGGATTTCTATTCTTGAAAAGCTTGATGCAGAAGATGGATATTGTGTTGTTCTGGCTGGCCACGGAGAACCCACAAGCACATGCGCCTATGCTGAAAACATTGAATATTTAAAAGAAGCAAAAGCAATTCTTGCTACCGTTGACAACGGAAAAGACATGAAAGCAAAGATCATGGAAAAATATCCAAAATATGGCGGAGAATCTCTGCTTGATGTTTCAGCCCGCTTTTTGTTCAAGAAAAAATAAGTAAACTTTGACAAGTTAAATAAAGGCAACTTTTTTCAGCAGGCCGGCCAATGCATAACAGATGGTCAGCCTGCTGAAGTCATGTCTGTTTTGTCATAATCCTAATTGTATTGGGCATTGTAATGAAGGGAAGCCTTTTAAAATTCGTAATCGCTCTTTTTTGCACCATCTGCATTGGAAGCAATTTATACGGAGAGACGATTATCATGTCAGGCCACCCAGGATACCCGCCAGTTGCATATAAAAATGAAAATAATGTTATTGCCGGGGTTGGGCCGGAATTATTGGAATTGATCCTGGCCCAACTGCATATAGAAGTAAAAAACAAATCCGTCGGCCCTTGGGCGAGGGTGCAGTATAGTGCGAAGTATGGCGATATTGATATAATCGCAGGAATTTATTTAAACAGTGAGCGGTTGCAGTTTCTTGACTTTGTTGCGACCAGCTTCATGCCAAATCCAGCAGTAATTTTTGTAAAAAAAGGCAATGCATTTCCATTCAATAAATTCGACGACCTAAAGGGGCGTATTGGCGGTGCAATACTTGGCAGTAAGTTTAGTATGGAATTTGATGAATTTTTACTTCAAAATAAAAATACAGTAAAGCTGGAACGGGTTGTTCTAACAAAACAGAATTTTAAAAAACTGCTCATTAACCGGATTGACTACATACCCTATGGCAAATATGTCGGTATGCTGACGTTGGAAGAACTTGGGATCGGCGACCAGATTGAAATACTGCCAAAGCTTTTATTTGAAGAGTTCTTTTATTTTGCAGTATCCAAAAAAACCAGCAGCCAGCTAAAGAAGCACATCCCTTTTATTGACAATAAGATCAAACAATACAAAGCAGATGGAACCATTGACAAAATGATAAACAAACATCTTAAAAAATACAACGCTTATGTAAAAAAGAAAAAAACTGATTCCAAAATTAAACAGCAAAAATAAACCGTATCCCCATTATTATAAATTATAATCGACTTTTATTAATCTATTTTTTTAACCAATCACAAGGAGAAGTAATGTTAGTTTTAGGATTTAACGGCAGTCCAAGAAAAGGATTTGCAACACAGAGTCTGGTGGAAAAAGTTTTGCAGGGAGCAGAACAAAAAGGCGCAGAAACAAAATTGATAAACCTGAGCAAAAGCAATATCGCAGCCTGCATAGGTTGTCTTGCATGTAGAAAAGACGGTGTTTGCTCAATCAAGGATGACATGACAGACATAATCGCAGACATAAAAACAGCAGATGCAATTGTAATCGGCTCCCCGGTTTATATGATGCAAATGACATCACAAACAAAGGCCTTTGTAGACAGGCTCTTTCCTCTGCTGAAACCCGACTTTACTTCCAATGTAAAGGAAGGAACAAAGGCCCAGCTGGTGTTTACCCAGGGACAGCCGCCAGAAAGCTTCAGGACATATTTTGATTACACAGAGTCGATGTTCAAGTTTTTCGGCTTTGCTACCCAAAAAACCTTTGCAGTGGGAAACACCCGCGCAAAGGGCGACCTGGACAAGCAGGAAGATGCAATACAACAGGCTGTGGAAATCGGTAGTAATCTTGTATAAATCGTATTTTTAAAATACCAGGATTTTTTTGCCGACCCATAACCAGACCACATGAATACATCAGGCAAAAAATCCTGGTTCTTGTTTTTAATTTTGCAGTAAGGAAATTATGTTTCAGAACAGAAGTACTTTGCTTAATTGCTCAGCAGATACTGAAGATTCATTTGAAAATTTTGTATATGAAAATACCACGTCCCTTGATTCTACCCGAATCAATAGAAAAATCTATAAGTAAGCAAAAAAACAAAACATTAAAACGTCTTGACATCAAGCCCACTCCAACCCTATTATAAGTAAAATTTGCCATAGTCAATATGTCAGAAAATCAGAAAATTTTCCCTCATCAATATAATTGAGAAATTTATGAATAGATCATACTACAGCAATTCTATAAAATCCTTTTTAAAGCATGAAGCATCTTTAACTTTAGGAGAGTTAGCAAAGAACCATTCCCATGCATTAGAAGATTTACAAAAAAATGCATGGATCAAACAAATTGAAATCCTCAAGGAAACGCTTCCAAGTGATACCGAAGGTCATATTTTTTTTGAATTTGCAATTCCGAGAATGGGGAAACGCGTTGATAATATAATTATAATTGGGGATTTACTTTTTGTTATTGAGTTTAAAATCGGTGATACAAAATATGCAAAGCATTCAATTGACCAAGTCATGGATTATTGCTTGGATTTGAAAAATTTCCACGAGGGAAGTCACCACAAAAAAATGTTTCCAATTGTTGTGTCAACTCAGGCAGAGGATACAGAAAATACTATTTGTAAATATCAGGATTTACTCTACCATCCATTATTTGCAAATAAGTTCAATTTATTTGAAGTAATAAAATATTGTTTTTCAGAAAAAAGTAACCTGGTGATTGATCCTTATGAGTGGGAAGCCACAATCTATAAGCCAACACCAACAATTGTTGAAGCAGCCCAAGCCTTATACAAGGGACACGATCTTCAAGAAATTTCCCGCTCAGATGGAGGGGCAATTAATTTATCAAATACTTCAAACTGTATCGATGAAATTATTGATTATTCAAAAGCAAATGGCAAAAAATCAATTTGCTTTGTAACGGGTGTCCCTGGTGCAGGTAAAACCTTAGCAGGACTAAATATTGCTAACCAAAGACTAAGCATTGATAAGGACGAGCATGCAGTTTTTTTATCTGGAAATGGTCCTTTAGTTAATGTTTTAAGGGAAGCATTAACAAGAGATGAAGTAAAAGGTAGAAAAGAAGTTGGTGACCGAGTTCCCAAAAAAGAAGTTTCCTCAAAAACAAATGCTTTTATTCAAAATATTCATCATTTTAGAGATGATGCACTAAACGATACCAAAGCTCCCACAGAGAAGGTGGTTGTATTCGATGAGGCTCAAAGGGCATGGACGGAAAATAAGGCCACCTCTTTTATGAAACAAAAGAAAGGGGTAGAAGATTTTAATAAATCTGAACCAGAATTTTTAATCGAAGTAATGAATAGACATTCTGGTTGGTGTGCCATTATATGCCTGATAGGTGGCGGCCAGGAAATAAACACTGGTGAAGCCGGCCTTGACGAGTGGATTCATGCTCTAAAAAATAGATTTTCACAATGGCATATTTATTATTCTGACTTGATAGTTAGGGATTTGAACTATTTAAAAAATATCGAGCTGCAATCATGGGTCCAAAGCACTGCAAATAAAAAACAAGATTTACACTTAGCCGTATCTGTTCGCTCGTTTAGATCAGAAAAACTTTCTGATTTTGTACATGCTATTATTGAAAATAATATTGAGTTAGCTAAAAAAATATATGTGAACGATCTAACTCATCAATACCCAATCGTTATAACAAGAAATCGTGAACAAGCCCAAAAGTGGCTAAAGGCAAAAGCGAGAGGAAATGAAAGAATCGGAATGACAGCTTCCTCTGGTGCACGAAGATTGAGACCGCTTGGAATAGATGTAAAAAATAAAATTGATCCACCAAATTGGTTTTTAAATCCAAAAGAAGATGTCAGGTCGTCTTTTTTTCTTGAAGAAATCGCTACGGAATTTGATATCCAAGGCTTAGAATTAGATTGGACGTGTGTTTGCTGGGACTCTAATTTGTATATTGAAAACAATAATTGGAAATTTAGAAAATTTAGAGGGACACAGTGGCAAAATATAAATCAAGAAATTGATCAAACATACCTATTGAATGCTTATAGGGTGTTGCTAACAAGGGCACGG
>JAOZSB010000349.1 GCA_029939895.1 Desulfobacterales bacterium | reverse complement strand
TTTACGTTATCGTTTTGACCCCAAGTGGGTCATTTTTAGGTTATCGAAACTAAAAAACTTGCAGCAATCGTTATAATTGGCCCAAGGGGTTCTGTAAAGGAACAAACTCAAAGTATTTACGCTAAAAAGCTTACTAAAAACGGCTACATAACCCTTACAATTGACCACAGGACATATGGCGAGAGTGACGGTGAACCGCGAAACTATGAAAACCCCTACATGAAAATCGAAGATATTAAAACAGCCATAAGCTATGTAGGATCTTTGAGCGTGGTAGATAAGGACAAAATTGGCTTACTCGGAATCTGCAATGGTGGAGGCTATGCAACTGCTGCTGCAATTTATGATAGAAGAGTAAAGGCCTATGCTTCTGTTTCCGGCCTTTTTGACCTTAGAAGCCTGGTCATCAATGGTAAGCCTGGTGATAAAAAAAGAATGGCTGCCATAAATAAAAAATCAGTCGAGGCAAGGCAAAAATATTTTGAAACTGGTGAAGTAGATTATGAATTGCAGATTCTTGATATTGATGAAAATTCAAATCAACTGCGAAAAGAAGCATACGACTATTACTGGACACCCAGGGGAGTGACCACAAACTATGAAAACAAGATGGCCACCTTTAGCCTGGATACACGTGTAAGCTTTGATATTACAGATCAAATTGAACTTTTAGCACCAACCCCATATTTGGCAATTGCCGGCACAAAAGCCCTGACCCTGGGCTTGAGCAAAAGAGCTGTAAACAGAGCCATCGGTCCAAAGGAACTGTTTACAATAGAGGGTGCAACCCATGTGGGCCTGTATGATATTGAAGAGTATGTAAATCAGGCTGTTAGCAAGCTTAATATGTTTTATGGCAAGTCATTAAAATAATAATTGAAGAAGTAATATTTAATAAAACCAAAAAGATATGATGCCTTTATACTTGTGAACCAGTTGCAACTTGTTTTAGAAAAAGGGTTCAACTGGATTCAAGAACAGGGCAGCCAGAAAATTTAATCGGCCTGCTTCATAACTTATTCTTTTGATTTAAAAAGCATGGTCGGCATTAAAGCTGTTAAGGTTTTTATTCAGACCTGCAAGTATTTAATGCCCTGGAAAATATTATATATTTTCCAGGATTAAATTTTTTGGCTCTTGATTGTCACAGGAGATTTTTTGCATATTCCATAACCAGACCTTAGGAATAAACAAAAGCTGGTGCTTTGTTAAAAAGTTATGCTTGAATTGATACTAAAGTGCGTTTTTGTAATCAGTCAATATATCTGTTTTATTGAATTAATTTAAATACCTGTCTAAAATTTTTTCATGCGTGCCATCTACTTTTAGCTCGTCTAACGCCTTTTGTAACTTGTTAATTACTTGATCATCAGTTGCTAAATTAAATGCAAAATAATTACTGCCCTGTTGTAGAACATGCACAGTCTCGTAATCGTTAGGGTTAACGTTGTTTTGTTTTAAGGTCCACTTGGCAACTATTTCTCCGCAGGCCCACAAATCAATCCTGTTTCGGACAAGTTTAAGAGCGTTAAGCTGTAAGTCAAATACAACATCCAGGTTAATGCTTTTAACACCTTTTAAAATTAAAAGCTGCTCCCCAACATCATCACGAACCACGCCTACTCTATGTTTATTAATATCATCAATTGAATTTATGACAATTTTTTTGCTTTTTGGTGCTATAAGTACAATTCGGCTTTCAGAAAGAGGCCCAACCCACTTAAAAAGATGCTCACGTTCCTTGCTTCGAGTCATGGAAAACAAACCAATTTGTTCTTTTGTGCTGTGGGTGATATATAGATATGCCCGCGCCCAGGGCAGCATTTCAATATCCTTTCTAGTTAACTTGGACCCAACCTTTAAAAACATTTCTTCAATAAGGTTTACTGCAATCCCAGCCAGTCTGCCATTACTTTTAAAATTAAAAGGGGGGTAACTTTCTGTCATAAATTTAATATCATCAATATTAATATCAATAGCAACATCGGGTTTTGCTTTTTTTTCCGGGACAACAGATACATCAAATGAGAGCTCTTCTGAAGCATCTGGTGCTTTGGCAGATTTTTTATCCTTTTCAGATCCAAGCCCGATACCTGAAAAAACCACTAAAACAATAGCGAATATAATAAATCGTTTCACGAGTTACACCCCCCCGATAAAAATGAAGTAATTGAAAAGCTTCCTGATATTACTTGATAAAGCAAAATTTATACCAAAGACATATAGATATTAATTGTTTTGTTTGCCATGAATTATCAAATAGTTAAATTGTTCAGGTTGGAGTGACAGGTTGTAAAGGATTATCATATTAAATGTAAACTCTACAGATGTGTATCGCAAAAGTGTATCTTTGAGAAAGTGTAACATAAAAATGTATCGTAATGTCTTTTGTTAAAGTAAATTTTTAGATTAGTTCAATCATGAATCCTGGCGTTTCATTCTAATATTTCGAATTATCAGAAATAAAGCACCCGTTATTAAAATGATTTCAAAAAGAAATGTCCAGTGAAAGACAAAGTTCCATATCCACCAGCCATATCTTGCTGGAACATGGAAAAATACAAAGTCCTGTGAAGAAAAGGGATAGAGCCACCTGATTTTTCCAACGATTGTGTCTAAAAAAAGATGGATAAAAACATTGATAGAAAACACTGATAGATAAATCGAAAAGTTATTCTTTTTTAAAACAGTAAAAATTGCAAATAAAGGTAAAAAGACGCATACCCAGAAAAAAAAGATATGCGTCCAGTAGCCGTGATGAAGGTGCTGCCTGTTATCAATCAAATAGAAGTAAAACATGTCAAGATCAGGAAAAATACTGCCGACAATTCCCAATATTAAAGCATACTTTACTTGTATTTTTTCTATGTAACGGCCAGGCAGAATTCTCAAGAAAGCTTTTGTGCTTAAATATCCCGCCGGCATATGCCCTATAAACAATGCTTCCCACTCCTAATAAACTTAAAATTACCATCGAGGCCAAACGCTTAGTTTATGCCAGAGGTCTGGTTATAAAATTAGCAAAAAACTATTTTTTGCAGTACAATGAAACTGGCCTATTAATCCTGTAATTTTTTGAATTCAGTTTTTGCCTTGAATTCGCTGGTCGTCAGTCCCATGACCCTGTAGTTGAACTCAAAGTTTAATGAACGGCTCCAGGTTTCGTCAAATAACACCTTGTAGCGTGTTCCGTCTGCCGGGCCTTCTGGTTTTCCATATGTAAAAAACCAGTTAACAACAGCGCTGCCGGTAAAGCCTAATCCCACCCAGTATCTTCCTGGGGACAGAACCTTATTGGCTTTGGAAAAATCAAAATTTACCCAGTCATAGCCAGGCTTATACTTTATTGCGTTCATGTTCATGAATTCGCTGGTGGCCATGATTTCACCGGGCATCCCGCCATTGTCCTTGAAAAGTTCCAGCCAGAGCTGGCCCTCATTTCCGAATTTATGCAGGGCAAGCCCAACCTCAATGAGTCGCAGTGGCCTGTCAAGTATAAAGGTCTGGGCGTACTGCTGCCCATTTGTGGTGACATATTCAGCAGTCTCTACCATGAAATTTTTCTTAATTTTCATGGTGTCGCCCTCCCCTTGACTGGCTGGGCTGGTAAAGGTAAGGAAATTTATATTTCTAGGAAATTCACGGTTTCCGAAAACGTGTTGAACATTATATTTTAAGATTTTAAGTTCCTTGTCGGTCATGGGAGGCGGTGGCGGTTCCAGTGGCTTGAATTCGACCTTTGAAAATTCCGCTGCCACATGGGGACTCACAAGAAGTTCCCTGGGACCATAGTCGGTTTTTATACCAGCAATCTTTACACTATCCTTATCAACTGCCGCTTCAATGTTTTCCTCTGACTGTGGTGTGCCATCGGTACCCCTGGTATATGACCACCTTATGAGTCCGTCATTTTCTGTTTCATTATTGTCGAGTCCGGTTTCTATCCTTATAAAACGGTTTGAGACAAAAAGTACGGTTCCTGAAGGATCAAAGGGCATCCAGCCAAGGTCTGGAAAATATACTTCAATCCAGGAGTGCCTGCCCTGTGCCATTTTCATGGTAAGGATAGATCTGCCGGTTTTGATGTCGTAGGGTTTTTTCAGGGTTACGCCGTTTACTATCCGAACTGGAATTCCAACACTCCTCATGAGGGCTGCTGAAAGATGAGAATAGTTCTGGCAGTTGCCCCGTCCGGTTTTTAGCGAGTAAACTGCGTTGTAGCTTTTTGGGGTCTGCACATATTTTATTTGATCCACCACATAGGTGAGAATCTTCTGCACAGCATCAAATTCGGTTTTAGAACCTGCTGTGAGTTCTCTGGCCTTTGCCTTGATTTGCAGATCATCAATATCAACCTGCTCGGTTCCCTTAAGAAAGTCTTTAACATCGTCAGAGAGACTGGTTAGGGGAAATGGTGATGTTGTTTCGATTTTATCAAGTTTGACCTGGTTGTATGCTGTGCATGTCATGGTCATGGTGACAGGCTTCAGGGGCGGATCAAAAACCACCTCTATTATTGTATTCCCCCTGCTGTCAGTTTTTTCAGTCTTTTTTGAAGGCTCCTGTGAAAATTTGAAATTCAGGTTCTCAATCCTCTGGCTGTATGTACGGGAGGAAAAAGATTGTGGCTTGACATAGCTCAAGAAAATTTTTTTCGTGCCAGGAGCAGGACTCACCCGTTGTGTAATACGGTAGTTTATCTGTGATTCCTGACCACCGTTTAAAAGGTAGTTTTCTGCAAGGCAGTTGCCTGAAATAAAAATAAAAGCAAGTAGAAATATAATTTTTTTCATAAATGCCTCCTAATAGTTTTAAT
>JAOZSB010000348.1 GCA_029939895.1 Desulfobacterales bacterium | reverse complement strand
CAAATTTTGCAAACAATAAAAGCCAGTATTATCAGCTTCAAAACATATATTTTGCAACTGAACTGATTTCGTAATTATTTCAATCTTAGGCAGATTGATTATATGATACTTATTCGTAAGATTATGTGCGGATATAGCACTAAAGTTTGTACTTGTAAAGTATTAAGATATTATTTTTCGCAAATAATAAAAGTAATTATTAAAAAATTTGAATACTTTTGTTTCATTGATAATAATAAAGATTAACCTATAAGACAGGCAATCCATAAAAAGGCTGTTGACACCTGCCGCTCCAGATCAATTTACCTGTACTTCTCTCTTGTGGCGTAAAACGCCTCCTTATCGGCGTACATTCTTGCATCGGCGGTCTTCATGACTTCTTCGGGCCTGACTTCCTCAGAGGATGCAAACCCAAAACTCATGCGTATTGGGACATCTTCCAATGTCCCGTCCTCTTGCTCAAGTTCAATCGTCAACCTGGTTTCTTTTTCCCGCACCCTGTTTACAAAGCCTTCTGTCTGCTCATTAGTACTGGAAGGCAGAAGAACAGCAAACTCGTCACCACCCAGGCGGGAAACAATATCAGATGCTCTGCTGACTGATTTCAACAGCTTTGCACACTTAATTATCATTTCATCGCCCTTATCATGGCCGTAATTGTCATTTACTGGTTTAAGTCCATTTACATCAACCATGATAACCGAAAAACAAAATTCTGGAAAACGTTCAGCAGACTCCATAGCCTTTTCCAGCCGCCGGTTAAGATATGATCTGTTAAAAATTTCTGTCAATCCATCGGTATTGGCCATTTTTTCGAGTTGGCGTAAAAGCATCCTGTTGTAGACAACAGAGCTGAACTGACCCAGAAAAATCTTAATAATTTCATCGGATTCTTCTTCGAGCTTGTCGCCTTTTATCAATATCTCGCCAATGACCTTGCTGCCCCTTACAATCATCGGAAAAAACGTGTATCGGGAATTTGCATCAAAATCAGCACCAAGCTTTTCCTTCATTATCTGGTTTACATCCCCTTCACGAATCTCATGTCTTGCCGACAGAGCAGCACCAGCTTCATTATCATCAAATCCTCTGAAGGATGCAGTCTCTATCATATCAAGCTGATCACCCTCTATTATTATCCCGAACCCATAATCAGGATACAGGGTCGTCAACTCGTCCAGGGTATAGCTCATCAATGCATCAATCTCATTGATCTTGTTAATCTGGGTTGTTGTCTTAAAAAGTGAGAAAAAAATATGGTTATGCTTAATAATTATTTTATGATTTATAGATATTCTTTTTTCTTTTTCCAATGCATCTACAAGAGTTGTGTTAAGAGCCTGGGTTCTCTTCTCTACAGTCTCTTCCAACCCTTCAAGAAGTTCTGCATTGGCAATATGCGTGTCGAGTACTGAACCCAGATCCATAATAACATTGAGTTCATCCAGGGAAAAAATTGCACCATCTACCTTTGACCCAGCAAGGAAAAGGGCTACAAGTCTGTTTTTGAAAAATACAGGAACAATTAAATCAACATTAGCTGGCCACTCCCTGAGCAGGTCAGTATTTCTTTTTGTCTGGTTGGCCCACTTGATAAAGATTTCCTCTGTAATGATCTTATGTCCCTGCATGGAAACCTCTATCAATGGATGATCCATATCAATGGATTCTGCAATATCTACCGCGGTGCCTGCAAGGGGTCTTGAAAAAAGGCCCATGCTGCTTTTGGTGTTCCGGTGGATTACGCCTTCAAAATCGTCATTTTTATTTCTGTAATATATGATGCTGCTTGAACTTTTATGGGCTGAAAAAATCCACTTGGCAACAACTTCGCTTATGTTATCACGGTGGTGAACAAGGGAGAGATTTTTGGTAAACATGAGGAATTTGAGCTTCATGTCCTCTCTCAAGCTTCTAATAAAGAGGTTCATGTATGCGTTGATTTTTCTTTGAATTGGATCAAAGAAAAATCCAAGAGCCAGTACACCCGCAATAATTCCTGAATAGGAGTATTTGTCAGGCATGAAAAGATACGGCATCAATGACATGAACACAACCATTATAACAAGGAAAAACCATAGAATGGCTGAACGTATATACTGGAGAAGCATTTTAATATTGTTTCTAAAAAGTCCCCAGGCAAGGAACAAAAGAGAAATAAAGACAAAGTTTCCTGGAGGGTAAAAATTATAGCCATACATTGGGAGAGAAGATAGTGCTGTCAGCATTGCAGAGGTTAACAGGCCTACTATCAAAAACTTTATGGTCAATTTCTGCTGCTGGTTTTCCTTTGTTCTATAGGCATTTAATAAAATTCCAATGGAGTAAAATATTGCAATAAAAATTACAGGTCCCACAAGATTGAACATCGGACCTGCCTGGCTGAAATATCCCCAGAAGAACTTGGTAGTACCGGTTATATACAAATCCGACTGGGTAAAAGGAGCAATCACAATGCCATAAATGTATGCAGCTTTTACTACCCACCAGTTATTCTTCTTTCCTGCAACAAGAAAAACCAGGTGGAGATATGTAGGCAGACTCATGAGTGCCATGATAAAATTACTGCACCTTGAAAGGCTTATCAACAGCGAAGGGTCAGTTATTATACATTCAAGGAAAATATCTAAGTAAAGAATTGTATAGATGAAGCAGATGAGACTGAATAAAAGGGTCTCGGTTCTTTTTTGTTCCAGGCTGAAAACAAAGATTGACAGTATAAGTGCCACGATAAACGACAGGGCTGCCGGGACACCAAAGGGAAAAATACCTTTTATTATGTGTGATACTGTATAGTCCTTTAAAACTAAAAATACACCAATTGCCAGAAGGCTGTATATGAAAAGAAGAGACAGCTTTAATGCTTTAGCCATGAGAAGGCGTTGTGTATAAGCATCTGCCTTGATTATATCATCATAAAAAATGCCTGCGCCAATAATGATTATTGGAATAATTGCCAGGGGATAAAAAAGAGGCGCACCAAACCCGAACATGGCTGGCAAGCTTGCAGTAACAAGGCACGCATTCAGGATAATACCTGATATAAAAAGGAGGAATCTGATTTTATCATCTTTCTGAACGGATTGCTGTTTTGTTTTAAACAGCCGACGTATTCCCATAAGATTTACAACCAGAAAAGCAACGACAAAGAACAGCGTCCACCCTCCCCTTATAAAGTCACTAAAGGGTATGTAAAGAAACGAATCCTTTGTATAATAACTCGAAAATGTCAGGATCACCAGCAGAGCTGTTACACCATAGAAATAATAGATTTCTTTTGCATATTTTTTCCCTGATACGTGATAACATAAATGTTCGCTAATCCCGACCAGGTTTACGATGAAAAGATGGTTCAAAATAGAAATTTGCCTTGAAAATTCAACATAATCAGGAAAAACAAGAAGCATCAGTTCCTGCTGATTCACTACACCAAATACAATACAGATAAGGGAATACAACAGCGTCTGGGTTTCTTTGGCTGCTCTGCTGAAACACGCGATTCCAATGCTCATTACAATCATGAGCGATATAATAAGGAAAATACCAAAGGGAGTTAAAAGAAGAAACAGCCAGTCGTTCGGTAAAAACTGCCTGTGTGTATACAGGTAGATGGCATTACACGTAAAAGGCATTAAAGCAAATACTATAAAAAGACGACCAATAAGACCCTGCCTGTAAACCGACGACTTTTTCCTGTAGCCTGACTTGCGCACAAACCCAAAGGCAATGATTGCAATGGGGATAAATGAAAAATCAAAAAGCCGAACCTTTATCGGCAAAATGTTTGTAAGGCCACTCAGGATCAAAATAAGACAAATTCCAGCGATTACGGTTGTAGTGGGAACCGCAAGACCTCTTTTTGCGACTGTAGTATAAGATCGAAGAAAAAAGAAGAATATATATACAAGAAACGTGGTGGTATACATAAAGCTTAATTGCTGTAAAATCGGTGAATGTCCCGGATCAATAAGAATCATTGCAGAGATTATTATGGCCAGAAGGTTGGAGGTACATTTTGCGATAATGATTCTTTCGCGGAAAAGCGTTCTTCTGGCGATGCTGATGCAGACAGGAATGAGAAAAATTGTTGAGATATGCTTTAGTTTAGTAAAAAATAAGGAAAAGTTATTAACGGGCAGTATTGCTGTGGAGACGGTAATTATAGAGTAAATGAAAACCAGGACAGTTAAAATTGTAAAAAAACGACTTTCCTCTTCTTCGAAATCTTCCCTGATCGTGATCAGGATAAGATAAAAGGTCATGAAAAGTGTGATAAGGGACGGAAATATTCCGGGAAATATATGTCCAATATTATAAGCTGCTTCCATGTAAAAGCGATTTCCTTAATATGAGCAATGTCAGAAATGAAAAATTTGAAGAACCCATTTAAAACAGATCAAATCATTAAAAATTAGTTTTCTGCCGCTATAAAATATCTCGTTTTATTTCTGGATGTTATGTGTCTGTCACCTCTGATTTTACAAATAATTATAATTCTAAGCAGACTCATTTAGAGTCGCAAAATATACTAAGTCCAAATTAATATTGATAATAACATAAACAGATTAGTCGAAATTGAACCCCAAGTCAATAAAGTTTAATTGATTTTCCCTTAAAAGATAATATAATTTTATAATGGTTTGTATATAATCATATTAATGAAAATATTTCTTTTAACTTCAAAGGTTTAATTTTTTATCCTCTGCAACCGGAAATATGAATTATTCTGATATTTGCCTGTTCACAAAAAAAATCAAAATTTTGGAACAAGGTATTTAAGTATATACAGTGAATATTTTGTTAATTATTTTTGATATAACATGA
>JAOZSB010000055.1 GCA_029939895.1 Desulfobacterales bacterium | reverse complement strand
CTAGTGCCCAAATCCAATTGAAATTATTCGATTTTTAACGGGACACTACTGAGAAACAAACAGAATTAAAAAGGTAATAGATGGACTTTTGGCAATTAAAAATTTTTATGAAGGTCGTAGACTGCAAAAGCTTTTCAAAGGCTGCGGAATCGGTTCTCCTTTCCCAGCCCACCATCAGCAGCCATGTAAAGGACCTGGAAGAGCATTTTGGATGCAGGCTCATCAACAGGCTCTCCAAGACAGCAGAACCGACAAAGGCCGGGGAGCTGCTTTATTCATACGGGTCATCCATGACAGAGCTTGAAACTGAAGCAGAAACTGCAATGGCAGATTTTCTTGGCCTTAAAAAAGGTACCCTGACAATCGGCGGCAGTACAATGCCGGGCGGATATATCCTGCCGGGAATAATCGGCAAATTTTCAATAAAGTATCCTGATATAAAAACACGGTTACTCACCTTTGATTCTGAAGAAATTATCGACATGACCCTTGCCGGGAATATTGAAGCCGGGGTTGTTGGTGCAAAACCAAATGACAAGCTTCTCGATTCTACTTTTTTAATGAAAGATGAAATGAAGCTCATAGTTCCAGCCGGACACAGGTGGGTTGGTAAAAAAAGCATCACCTTTGAGGAGCTGCGCCAGGAGCCGTTTATACTCCGGGAGCCTGGCTCTGGAACTCTGAAATCCATTTCAGCAAGCCTGCTAAAAAGGGATTACAGGATCGGCGACCTGAAGGCAGTGGCAGAAATGGGCAGCAGCCAGTCGGTTATCCAGGGGATTAAATGCAGTGCAGGTGTTTCCATACTTTCCACCCTTGCCGTTGAAGACGATCTGGATGCTGCAAGGCTGTTTGCATTAGATATTGAAGGCGTTGAACTTACAAGGGACTTCTGGTTGATTGTCCACTCACGCCGAACCCTGTCGCCTTTGTGTTCAGCTTTTACAGATTTTATAAACAGCGAAATAATTCAAACAGGAAAATAAAAATGAATCTAAATGAAAATGCATTAATAGTTTTAAAAAAAAGATACCAGAGAAAAGACAGCAAGGGGCGCACCATAGAAACTCCAGAGGAATTATTTGAACGTGTTGCTGATTCCATTGCAAAGGCTGATGAGGTTTTTGGAGAAAAACCAGCAGCAGTTGAAAAAACCCGGAAAAAATTTCTAACGCTCATGACATCAATGGCATTTCTGCCGAACTCCCCAACCCTCATGAACGCAGGCAGCACACTTGGACAGCTTGCAGCCTGTTTTGTTCTTCCAATTGAAGACTCCATGGAGAGTATTTTTGAAACCCTCAAACAGACTGCCCTGATCCATAAAAGCGGCGGTGGCACTGGCTTTTCATTTTCCAGGATTCGTCCGGCAAACGATGTTGTTCATTCCACGGCAGGAATATCAAGCGGCCCGCTGTCGTTTATGAGTGTTTTTGATGTTGCGACAGAAACCGTAAAGCAGGGCGGAACAAGGCGTGGCGCAAACATGGGGATTCTCCGGGTGGATCACCCCGATATTGAGGCTTTTACAAAATCAAAAAATGATCTTAAGCGATACAATAATTTTAATATTTCAGTAGCTGTCACCGACGAGTTCATGGAAGCATGTGAAAACGATTCCCAATACTCCCTTGTGAACCCCCGCACAGGCAAGGTTGAAAAAAGGCTGAAGGCCAGGGAAGTTTTTGAAATGATAGCCCACAGTGCGTGGCTTTCCGGAGAACCAGGAGTCATCTTCATAGACAGAATCAACAGGGACAACCCCACCCCGGAGCTTGGGGAAATTGAATCAACAAATCCTTGCGGTGAACAGCCTCTTCTTCCCCTTGAATCATGCACCCTGGGCAGCATCAATCTTTCAAAGATAACAGTAAAGGGAAAAATTGACTTCAACAAACTAAAAAAAGCAATACACACGGCAGTACATTTTTTAGACAACGTCATAGAAGTAAACAAGTATCCCCTTGAGCAGATTAAAGAGAAAAGCAGAGCTACCAGAAAAATTGGCCTGGGTGTAATGGGATTTGCTGACATGCTGATAAGCATGGGCATTGCCTATGATTCCGATGAAGCAGTAAAGACCGCTGAAGAAGTAATGTCTTTTGTTGATACGGAATCAAAAACTGCTTCTGCTGCACTGGCAAAAAAACGCGGCAACTTCCCGGCATATAAAATGAGCATCCATGACAACGCCAAAAAACCCGACATGCGTAACGCTGCTACTACTACAATTGCTCCAACAGGAACCATAAGTATTATTGCCGGTGTTTCAAGCGGCATCGAGCCACTTTTTGCAGTGGCCCATTCACGGCACGTCCTTGACGGCAGAAAACTTTTTGAAATAAATCCACAGTTTGTAAAGGCTACAAAAAAAGCAGGCATATACTCCGATGATCTGGTCAACAAGGTTGCAACACTTGGAAGCGTACAAAACATTGCCGAAGTTCCAGGCGACCTGAAAGCAATTTTTAAAACTTCCCATGATATTGCTCCTCAATGGCACATTAAAATGCAGGCTGCTTTTCAAAAATATACTGACAATGCAGTTTCCAAAACCGTGAACTGCCCCCCTGAAACATCCAGAGAAGACGTGGAAAATATTTATCTTTCTGCTTACAAGGCCGGGTGCAAAGGTGTAACGATTTACAGGTACGGCAGCCGGGAAACCCAGGTGCTCAACATAGGAACCGAGGAAACAGACGAAAGCAGGGTTGCTCCAAGAGCCAGGCCTGTCCGCACAAAGGGCATGACAGAGAGGATCAGCACCGGATGCGGCAAACTCTACGTCACTGTCAATTTTGATGAAAAGGGCATGTGTGAAGTTTTTGCCCAGATGGGAAAAACCGGCGGGTGTGCATCCTCCCAGATTGAGGCTGCCGGCCGGCTGATCTCCCTTGCATTGCGCTCCGGCGTGAACATTGACTCAATCCTCAAGCAGCTTATCGGTATCAGATGCCCCTCGCCTGCATGGCAGAGCCAGAAGATGGTGCTTTCATGCCCCGATGCAATTGCACAGGTGCTCAAAAACATCGCAAATTCAGATTATGTGGAAAACGTTCCCGTAATGGGGGTCTGCCCTGAATGCGGAGGAGCTGTCTCACACCAGGAAGGCTGCCTAGTATGCCATATATGCGGTTATTCAAAATGCAGTTAGGCTGATTCAGACAGAGTGACGGGTTCTAATAAAACGCTGCAAGTATGGAATCTTTAGCAAAAGAAATTGACTTTTGCCCTAAAAATCCTGTATGCTTTCTTCATATGAAAAAAATTGACTGATCTTAAATTAATTGAAACAACTAACCCACATTTTAGGAGCTACCTATGAAAAAGACCTCGTTGGCAGTATTGGCTGTGTTGTGCTTGTTGTTAGTTTATGGTTGTGGTTTTAACCCCCCTCTTATCATGGAAAAAGATGTAAACTGTAGTGACGGAGCTGTACCAGTTCTCAAGAGCGGACAAAAAATCAAGGTTCTGTGCTGGAACGTCCAGTACATGGCTGGTAAAAAATATTTTTTCTTTTATGACGATGTTGATCCAAAAACCGGAAAAATGATCGGCCCTGACATGCGGCCGTCTTCTGCAAATATTGCAATAACCATCGATGAAGTTGCCAGGGTAATTAAAGAGGAAAACCCGGACATCATTTTTCTTCAGGAACTTGATGACGGCTCCTCAAGAACAGACAACAAGGATCAGCTTAAAATTCTGCTGAAAAAAATATCCGAAGAATACAAATGCTCTTCAGAAGCTTTCTACCACAAATCCATGTTTATTCCACATCCAAAGATCATGGGAAGCATTGGTATGAAACTTTCTACAATTTCCAAATATCAGATGACTACTGCAAGACGTTTCCAGCTTGCCCTCAAACGGGCCAACGACTTTGCAAGTAGAGTTGCAGCAAGATTCGACCTTAAACGTGCAGCACTGGAAACAAGACATCCAGTAGAAGGCGGCAAAGACTTTATCGTACTCAACACCCATTTTTCCGCCTTTGCACAGGGTGAAGATACGCTCAAACGTCAGGTAGAACTGATAAAAGACCTCCTCACTCAATATAATACCGATGGAAACCCGTGGGTATTTGGAGGTGACACAAACCTGCTTGCTCCTGGACCCAGCTATGACCGCCTTGAAGATAATTACTACTACCAGAAGGACAGCGAGCTGAAAATATTAACCGATTCTTTTGCTATGTTCCCAAGCCTTGAAGATGTTGACGGGCCGGACAGAGAAAAGTTCTTTACAATGTACCCTAATCATGGCAAATCGCCTGGGCCAGACAGAACAATCGACTTTGTCTTCTATTCCGGCAATGTAAAAACCAGTGCGAAAAGAGTTATCCAGAAAGGAACCCTGGACATTTCTGATCATCTTCCGATTGTAATGGACATAACTTTGCCATAGAAGATTTTTGCTTATTAGGAGAATCAAGTGAGGATCTGCATTGATTATGCTGATTCTCACCCTGGCTGATGACGCTTGAGCCAGCAGCAGAAGACCTGCTGCTGGCTTCAAGCCTTTTTCCCCGTTAAACTTTTTAGCTTATTAAACTTTTTTGGCTTTATGAATTTTTTTTAATTTTTATCTAAAGGATTGACTATGAAAACATTAAAAAGACTGCTTTTATTTATGGCAAGTATTTTATGTGTTACGTCCTTTTCTTATTCTGAAGAAACCAGTATGGTTTTTTCTTTCCGTGAACATGGTGCATGGCCCCCCTACATAATTGAAGAAAGCCTGGACACATACACAGGAGTAATGCTCGACATTATTACTGCTGTGGCAGGCAAGCTCGATTATAAAATAAAGATAATGCCCATGCCGGAAAAAAGGATCAGGAAGTATCTGTTAACTGGCGAAATTGACGTACGCCCCAAGGCCATGGAATGGGTGAAGAACCCCAAGGATTATTTATGGTCCAAACCTGTTGTGGAGTCATCTGACTACCTTGTTTTCAGCACCGCCACAGGTTATCAAACCATAAAGGACATTGCTGGAACCGACATCTGTACCCACTTTGGATACGGATACCCAACCCTTAAAAAGGGTTTTTCAGACAATGTATATGGCAGAAGCGACAGTAACTCTGAGGCTTCCATGATAATGAAGCTTCTCAAGGGCAGATGCTCTGCGGCTATCATGAACAAGAACGTGGCTTTGTGGTGGGCTGCAAAAGAAAAAGGCACAAGCAAGAAGCTGCGTTTTTCAAAAGACCCTATTGCATCGGCTCCATACAGATTTCAGTTCACCAAGGCTGGAAATAAATGGAAAGATAAGATAGAATCGTTCGACATAGAACTGAATAAAATGAAGCAGGATGGAACAATAGACAAAATTATCAAGAAATACCTGGGTGAAAAGTAGTTCATGTAAAAAATTGGGAACCGCTCATTTAGAGAACCTCCACAGATACGAGATATCCTCCAGCTCAGCCTCTTCTACCGAAACTGATTGGCGCTACATCTCAACATGATCTTGAAACCAATAATTTTGAACGCAATACAGACTCGTCAAACATTTGCACGATTTTGCCTGACACCCATGATGTCAGACGGAAATCGCTGATATAGCCGCAATGTCCGCCATAGGGCTGTAGCAGAAGGTTGACAGAGTTGCTCATTGGTGTTGTTTCAAAATCCTTTACATCGATTACAGGGTCATCCCTGCTCATGATTATTGTCAAAGGGAGTTCTATCTGGTCGAGAACACCTTTGGTGAGACTGTACGCCCTGAAGTAGCTTTTTGCATTATGATAGGGGCTGTGCCGCCGGGTTAATGTTTCTGTAACATCCATGCAGGTGGTCATCTTTAAAATGTCTGTAAAATCATACAGTTCCGGGTAGATTTCCTGGTTGATTCTCAGGGATCTGTGCCATTTTTTAATAAAATATCTCCTGATCGAAGGAATTTTGTCGATCAAAAGCGTGGATTGATGCGGGTCGAGGGGCGGGTTGACACTTATAACCATTTGCAGGGGCGGATTTGGTTCCTTAGACATTTTTAAGGCAATCCTGATTGCGTAATTCGCTCCCATGGAAAAGCCAGCCAGAAAAACTGGGTTCCTGGGGTACATGTCGGCAATCTGCCTTACTGCTTGAGTTGCTTCATCAATGAGTGTTCCCAAAAAAAGCCCGGGGTTCAGGTGATGGGTCTGCCCGTGATCCCGCAGATTCAGCCGGAACACATCAAACCCGTTGTTAAACAGCATCTGGCCGACATCCACAACATATGCTGAGTTTGCACTCCCTTCCCAGCCATGCAGCAGAATCACCAGTCCCTTGGTCATTTTTTTTGTCTGCCGTGTTAAAAATCCCTCTAGCCGGACTCCATTTCCTGCGTTGATCAGCATTTGTTTTGAAACGGCTTTAAAGGCCCTGGAGCCGATGCACCTGAGTTGGCTGCTGTTAATATAAGTTTGCAGCATTGGATTCCGCAAAATCACTGGCGGTATAAAAGGAGTTTTGAAATTCATAATAAAAAACCTGTATTGTTTCCTGCTGGTTCCAGACAGCCATATGTCTTTTTAATTTTTAGATTTAATACAGCTATGATTTTTATTTGGCAAGAAAAATCAAAAAATGTGCAATATTATTTGCGGTCAAGCGCATTCTGGTGTAACAATTTAAGAGAAAAGTTTTTAGCGTGTGCTTAAATGTTCAGGAGGACAAGGTGAGTACAATTTTTATGATTCGTCATGCCCAGGCATCCTTTGGCAAGGCTGATTATGATGTTTTATCTGATATTGGCGAGTCCCAGGCAAAGTGCCTTGCTGACCACTTAATCAAGCAGGGCCAGAGCTTTGATGGAATATATGGCGGAACATTAAAACGGCACAAACAGACCTTCGCACCCCTTGAGTCTGCCTGCCGGGCCATAAAAAAGGATTTGCCGGAGTACATCGCAGACCCGGCTTTTAATGAGTATGATGCAGAAAAATTTATTATCACCCTGCTGCCCGGCCTGCTGGAGGATTCACCAGATTTAAAGCCCCATGCGGACCAGATACTTGTGAACTCGCAGTCATTCCAGATTATATTTGAAGCTATCATGAAAAAATGGATTTCAGGCGGTTCAACTGCCTTTGATAGTGATATTCAATCCTTTCCCGCTTTTCAGGAGCAGGTTGACAGCGGTCTGGATCGGATAATTGCAAAACATGGCCCGGAAAAAAACATTGCCATCTTTACTTCCGGC
This sequence comes from Desulfobacterales bacterium, assembly GCA_029939895.1. Lineage (GTDB taxonomy): Bacteria > Desulfobacterota > Desulfobacteria > Desulfobacterales > JAOZSB01 > JAOZSB01. The sequence continues at coordinate 10,256 of JAOZSB010000055.1, read as the reverse complement.
GGGCCAATCAGTGCTGCTGTGACACGGGTGCTGGGGCTGCCGGGTATTCAATCCCTGGATATTGCATGGCAGGTGACAAATGCATCCATAACCCGAATAAAGTACAGTCGCAATAAAATGGCCCTGTTTACTTTTAATGAATTTGGCTTTCTGGAAGCAGGTGCATTGAAACTGCCGGTGACCTACAGGTAAAATTTTGTATGAAAGTTACTCCAAGCATCTACAACTCTTTCATATTTCGTTGTGGGCAAAAAAATAATACATAAAAAGTCTGCCTGTGGCAGTTTGTTTAATTATAATTATCAGAATTTGTAATTTCAAAATTAGAGCAATCATAAATCTAAAAAAACGAGTGTGGCAGTGGAACTAGAATGGAACACAAGTATTGAGCAGATTGAACCTGCCGGGTGGAATGCTCTTGCGCACGATATTGCAAGTCCCTTTTTTGAGTGGGAGTGGCTGCATCTCATGGAAACCTGCGGCAATCTAAAGCTCAGGACACTGTGGATTCCCTGCCATTTGACCCTGCGCGATGAAGGCGTACTTGTTGCTGCTGCACCGCTGTATATCAAGTGGCACGGAACCGGGGAATTTCAATATGATACCATATGGGAGACTATTGCATTAAAACTGAATGTTGATTACTACCCGAAACTGGTGGGCATGTGTCCTGTGACCACAGTGCCTGGCTACAGGTTTCTTATCGATAAAAATTATGACCAGAGGGCGATGACCAAACGCCTTCTTGAGGGGATTGAAGAATTTTGCCATAAAAATGGTGTTTGCGGGATCAGCTTTTTATTTGCAGACCCTGACTGGGTTGCTGAAATGGAGGAGATGGGATTTGCGGTTCTTTTGCAGCAGTCATATTTGTGGGAAAACAATTATCAACAGCCTGACAATTTAATAAAACCAGACAGCAGTATAATTGAGGGTTCATCTGGAAACCCGCCAGAGAACCAGTTCAGCAATCAGAGCTACAACTCCCTTGAAGATTTTTTAGGTGAATTCAATTCAAACCAGCGCAAGAACATCAAAAAAGAAATGCGGCTGCTAAAGGATGTAGACTTTGAGGTCAGCATAATTCCGGGTGAGGATGCGCCTGAAGAACTTTTTGCGTCAATGTTTGGTTTCTACAACATCACCAATGATAAGTACGGAGAATATGCCCTGAAATATCTCGAAAAAAGTTTCTTTACTGGTTTAAGTGCGGGATGCAGGAACAGAACACTTTTTTCCGTGGCCCATAAAAAGGGGCAGCTTGAAAACCCTCTGGGCATGTCGATGCTGATTCACAAGAATGGCAGGCTTTTTGGGCGTTACTGGGGTACGGAGCAGGATGTTGACAGCCTGTACTTTAACTGCTGCTACTACGAGCCGATAAAATGGGCCATAGATAACAACATCAGCACATATGACCCTGGCATGGGCGGTTTGTTCAAGCTCCGGCGGGGATTCAGGGCAGTGCCAACCTACGTGCTGCACAAATATTTTGATCCTGACTTCTTCACGGTCATGGAGGCCCAGATAGAGCGGATAAACAACCTGATGGCAAACCAGATAGACAAGCTCAATTCTGTCCGCCCCTTTTCTTCCAAAGAATAATTTCCTTTGTATTTTTTAAAAAAAATTGTTTCTTGATTTTGGGTTAATGTTCTGCAAAGAAACAATATTATTAATTCAATCATAACATCACAACAGCCTTTCGATTCAAGCTATACATGGCAGGTCGGTTTTTTGTACATCGGTTCAGACGAAACATATTTATGACAGTCACAATGGTCAATAAAATGGAGAATACATCGTGCCGAAAATTCAATTGAACGATATCAGTCTACATTGTAAAATCCGAGGCCAGGGCCCCCCCATGTTGATGATAATGGGGCTTTCCGCCAATCTTGACTGGTGGCCGGAGAAGCTGTTATTGCTTCTTGAAAAGCATTATAAACTTATTTTATTTGATAACCGGGGTGCAGGGCGAACAGGCGGTACTAAAAAAAGCTACCGAATAACGCAGTTTGCCGAGGATTCAATTGCATTGCTTGATGCACTCGACATTGACGAGGCTACCGTCTTTGGCGTGTCCATGGGCGGCATGATCGGCCAGGAGATGGCACTGCGACACCCGAAACGTGTCACCCGTCTGATCCTGGCGTGTACGACCAGTGGTTCAAAATTCAGGCGGCATTTTTCTTCCATTGGCCTGCTTCACGCATTGTTATACAGTTTGCGGTATCCACCCAATATTGATAAATTACTGCTGAGCCTGACACTGGCGCAGTATAAATTAAAGAAACCTGAAAACCACGAGTTTCTAAGACGGATCAGCCTGGCACCTTCCACCAGGATTGACAGGTGGAAGCAATATTTTGCAGTGCTGCGATTTAACAGTTATCCCCGGCTGACACAAATTTCATGCCCGGCACTGGTGATGACAGGGACAAGGGATTTTTTAATTCCACACATAAACTCGGACCTGATAGCCAAACAAATCCCGAATGCAAAACTGATCAAGTTTCCAAAGGCCAGCCACGCTTTGGTTGGGGATGAACCAGAGGCTGTGTTTCAGGCAATTCAGGATTTTATAAATGCATAATAATATGGTAAACTTCTGCTTTAATAATTAAGGGGGCATCATGGCAAGTTACACTTTTGAGCGTATTGGTAATTTTGATAACTACTTTTTACTCTGGGAAACTTCAACAGCCTATATGCATATTGCCGGCACATATACCTTTGATGCAAAGCCCCTGCAAAATGAAGCTGGCGGGATTGATGTCTCATCTATTAAAGCAAAGGTAATGGGCGGTCTGGACCAGATTCCACGATACCGGCAAAAGATTGCATATATTGGATCTAAAAGTTCCCCGGTCTGGATTGATGACGACAAATTCAACATTGATTATCATATCCGCCATACCAGCCTGCCGCGCCCCGGAACCATGAAACAGCTCAAGGAACTCTCTGCCAATATCATGCAGCAGCCCCTTGACCGGTCACGGCCCCTGTGGGAAATCTGGGTGATTGAAGGGCTGGAGGATGACAAGTTTGCCTTTGTTGCAAAGGTGCATCACTGCATGGTTGACGGTATCTCCGGCCTGGAGCTTCTGACCATTTTGATGGACATCACCCCGGAAGTAAATATCAAGCCAGCCAAGCCCTATATTCCACGCCCAAAGCCAACACGGAAAGATCTTGCATGGGACAGCATAAAAAATGCAGCCCGCCTTCCCTTTACTACACTTGAAACTGCCCGCAGGCTTAAAACCGATACTGACCTGCGTGATTCCCTCAAGGCAGAGTATAATTTACGGGCGCGGGGAGTGGCAGCATATTTTACCAATTTATTCAAAAAAGGCTCACTCACGCCCCTTAACCACGAGATCGGGCCACACAGGCATTTTGACTGGATTTCCATGCCGCTGCCAGAAGTAAAAACTGTTCACCGGGCATTGGGTGCGTCCTTAAATGACGTGGTTCTTGCGGTTGTGAGCGGTGCTGTACAGCGATTTTTGAAAAGCAGACAGGTGGATATAAATAAAATAGATTTTCGAATATTTACACCGGTCAGTGTGCAAAAACAAAGCACAAGCGGAGCATTGGGCAACAGTGTTTCCGGGTGGACAATTGCGCTGCCCCTGAAAACAACAAACCCAGTTGACCAGCTTAACCAGATTGTAGCACAGACCAAACACCTGAAAGAAACTCAACAGGCCCTTGGTGCCCAGACCCTGACACAAATGTCTGAATATACTCCTGCCACACTCCTTTCGATTGGAGCAAAACATCACTACAAGTTCTTCCCATGGAACATGGTTGTGACCAACGTGCCAGGGCCGCCAATACCCATTTACCTGAATGGCTGCGAAATGCTTGATGCATATCCACATGTACCATTACTGCAAAATCATGGACTCAACATCGCCCTGCTGAGTTATAACGGTAATCTTTTCTGGTGCTTTAATGCTGATTATGACCTGTTGCCGGATCTGGATCAGTTTGCAGCAGCAGTTCAAGAGGCCTTTGATGTTTTGAAACTGGCAGCCACATCAAAGGAGTAATACCCGAAAAGGAAAAAAATGCAATTAACAAAACTTTTAAAATTGCAGTTAGTCTATCTCTTTTTGGCTATCGGCTGGAACGTTGTAGCAATAGCATATACCTTCACAGGCAATACAGAGGCATCACCAGCGCAGTATCTGCCTAATTTGCCGGGGTTGGCTGTCTATTTCTTATTCATAGCGCTGGGCCATTTTGGGTATATTAAGCCCTATAGAATTTTGATGGCCCTGTATGGAGTTGGTGCTGCATACATTGGCATATATCCCTGGATTGTATTGCTCCTGAATCTGGAAACAACTTTCCAGTTAATCCCCATCATCAGCGGTATCAGCGTTAATGGGTATGGTGTGATTCTATGCGTGATTGCAGCACTGGGCAGGTTTACTTTTGAAAAAAAATAATGTGGATAATCGCAAAAAAGAATAAAATTTAAACAAAAAGCTCTTGAAAATTTTACTTCTTTAATTTTGCTTCTTTATCCATGAGCCGCTTGAGAATTTTTTCGTCATTCAGCTCTCTGAGGGCATCGGTGGCAATCCACCTTGCAGCCTTGAAGTCCATGCTGTAAACCTCTTCGGCAAGCTTGACTGCCTTTTTGTTCAGCCTGATATTGCGTTTGCCAATCTGCCTTATTGCCCAGTTGACAGCCTTTTTTACCATGTGGCGATCATCATGGGACTCTCTTTTTATGATTGGAAAAAAATCAATAAAAAGCTTGTCATCCGCCTTTTTGTCATGAACCGCAAGCTGAGTCATCAGCACGAACCCTGCACGCTTTACAAACTCCTCATCCCGTTGTGTCCATTCGTCGATTTTTTTGTAGACAAAGGGAGTTTTATCAAAGAGCTTGCCGCAGCACTGGTCGCATACGTCCCAGGTGTCAAAATCCATGGCCCATGATTCCATCTGCTCCTCGGTCACCTGTCCGGGATCGTCTATTAGTGCAGCAAGCACCCTTGCTTCATGGATTCCGGTTTCCCAAAGCTCAAGGGCAAGCCCGTGATCCTTGCCGATACGCCTGGCAATGGCCTTCAGGCTTGGGATTCTGATTCCAAGCACAAAAGCAGGATTAATGCCAAATTTTGCCATGCCGGCAACATCCCTTGAGTTGGCAAGGGACTTAAGCTCCTTAACGACCTGTTTACAATTCATAGTTAACCTGAATCGGGAAATGTGATTTTGGATTTATGATTTATGGATTCTTTTTGAGTTAAAAAAACTTGCCATCCACGTTGATGCTATTCCTCAACAAACTCCTCCTCCACCAATGCTTCCTTTGCCCAAAGCTGGGGAAAGTCTTTGATTTCGGTTACGGGCTTTTGTTCTTTTTGTTTAAAATGTTTGGCAAATTTCCATATATTGTTTGATGAAACCGGGGGGTTGGAGTCTTTGTGTACGATTTTCATGGCATTTTCAAGTAGTACAATCTGATCAGCCCTTCGCACAATTTTGTACCATTCATTTAATCCATCTATTTTTTCTTCTTCGCCAAACTTAACGTATCTGCCGTCAAAAATAACTGTAACTATTTTCCGATTTTTCAGTTTTCTTCTTCTGTCTGCTGCTTCCTGTTGTTTAAGCCGTCTTGCTGCATCTGCCTCACGTTTTTTTTGCCTGGCAGCAAGCATGGCACCTGCTCCCTTATATTCATCACCCTTTTGCTTTGAGCCATTAACCTCGCCGTCTGCTGCTTTATCGGTCCCTTCTGCTGCGCCGTCGGCCATTTCTGCTGCGCCGTCGGCCATTTCTGCTGTACCGTCGGTTTCTGCTGCTACCTTGTCAGCGTCCTTTTTATCGCCTCCGCAGGAGGAAAAAATGAGTACTGCAATTGACAAAATTATTAGTATTTTTTTCATAACGGTTCCTGGAATTATTATGCCACTTTTAAGTAAAAAGATTGACCATGCATAGAAATGCTACAATCGCTTATTCCATATTTTTTGTAAATTTAATTGTAACACAAATTTTTTTTTATTGAAACCAAAAGATTAAATTGAACAACCGCAAAGCATTTGATATATATAAGATGTATTTATAATTTTTTATTTCTGTGCATGAACATGCATTAAATTTTCTTGCCTGCCATCTGGCTCAAAATGGGCTACAGGTACGCCAGCACTGCTTTCAGAGCACTTTGTTACATGCATATTCACAACAGCCGTTAATCTGATATTTTGCACCTGTCAAAAACATGCAATTGCTTTTTATTAACGGCTCTAAGGAAATGAAATTTGAAGATACCAGAAAAACAGGAAGTAATTTACGCTTATTTGGAAATAAAACCCCTGGCTTTGATTGAAGGACTCAAGGTCACAGTCTCCTTTACCGATATAAATTATGGGTGATATTATGATTGATGATGAAAAAACAATTGGGATTAAAACCAGCAGTTCTGCTGACGACAAGGATATGCTTGCTCATACAAGGTCAGAAGCAGAAGAATATGACTTTGATTTCATACTTGATATTCCTCTGGAGTTTTCTGTTGAGCTTGGCAAATCCAAGACAACCGTTGACAATCTCCTGCAACTCATTCCTGGTTCTGTCATAGAACTTGACAGGCTCGCTGGTGAACCACTCGATATTTATATCAATGAAAAACTTGTGGCAAATGGCGAGGTTGTTGTTCAAAACGAAATGTACGGCATCCGCCTCACAGACATCATCAGCCCAATGGAACGCACCAAAAAAGATATGTAATCGGTGTTGCCTTCTCGCTCAATCTCATCAAAGGAAATAAAACATAATCCTCAGCGTACAACGGAGTACGCCTGCGGTTATGTTATTTTTTCCGCCTCGATCTTGAGCGCGAATTCAGCTTTCATTCAGGCACGGTTTGAAAAATTGCCGGTCGATGTGCCTGACAAAATGTTTTCGATTCCTTGTCTTTCTGACTTTTTATAACACATCCTGCCTTTCAATTAAACCAGCCCTGGAGGGGAATAGTCGTATAACCCCAATCGGGGTTTTTTATATCTTTCCGAATAAACTTCCAATAAACTTAAATATTTTGTTTAAGCCAATTACTTATTTTAAACCGAAGGCCTGATCATGAAATAAGCAAAGAAACTCTAACATTTTCCCAGATCATACAAAGCTCTCCTTGACACGGGAGCATTATTCAAATAAAATTTTAGCGTTATGCAAGCTGGTTACGCCTGTGAATGTTTATTACCTCCTTTTTGCCTGGATGCTATGGATGTTATATTTGAGTAACAGCCATGAACATGGTGGTTATGCTATTGTAAGTGGCCCAGACATCTTTAGTTCAGCCCTGCAATTATAAACGGATTTATTTGAACAGATATGGGATATATAAAAACAATAATAATAGTGATGATCCTCTCGATTGGGGGGACCTATGTATACATCCAGTTTTTTAGCGGCAACAGCGCTTCCAGCCTTCAGACGACGGCAACCGGGCCTGTTGTTCAAAAATACAGGGATAAGGCTGTGGTTCATCTTTATTTTGGAGCCATGGACGGCAAATACCTGACAGCCGAAGAAAGGGTACTGCCACGGCCCGATGATGCCTCTGTGCATGGTGCGATTATCATGGATGCCCTTGCCAGCGGCCCTGAAAGGGAACTGCTCAAAACATTGCCCGATGATGCGGCTGCACTTTCGGTTTTTGTAACAGATAGCGGCACTGCATTTGTGAACATGAATTCCCAGACCTCCCAAAACCATCCAGGGGGAATCGAGGCGGAATTTTTAACGGTATATTCGATTGTAAACACCCTTGTGCTTAATGTTTCCGGCATCGAGAGGATAAAAATTTTAATTAACGGACGCGAGGCAGAAACCCTTGCGGGACATTTAGACATAGAGCAGCCCTTTGAGGCTGACATGCTGCTGGTGAGATGAAAAAAACAATAAAAAACAAAATACGAAATATTGGAATAATAGCCCATATAGACGCAGGCAAAACAACCGTCACTGAACGGATATTGTACTACACCGGCAGATCCCACAAGCTTGGAGAGGTTCATGATGGAGAAGCGGTCATGGACTGGATGCCCGACGAACAGGAACGTGGAATCACCATCACTTCCGCTGTTACGGCTTGTCAGTGGAAAAGCTTTGATATTCAGCTTATAGACACTCCCGGCCATGTTGATTTCACCATTGAAGTTGAGCGATCCCTGCGGGTACTTGATGGGGCTATTGGTGTTTTCTGCGGCGTAGGAGGAGTAGAGCCGCAATCTGAAACTGTCTGGCGGCAGGCAAACAAATATCATGTTCCAAAAATGGCTTTTATAAATAAACTCGACAGGATTGGTGCTGATTTTTATAATGTGGTAGAAGCCATTGAAACAAAGCTTAATGCAGTACCACTGGTCATGCAACTGCCAGTCGGGATTGAAGATACCTTTGACGGCGTTATTGATCTTTTAACCATGAAACACATCAAATGGGATGATGACTCATCAGGCGCAAACTTCTCGGAACTTGAAATCCCCGATGACATGACAGACAAGGCAGCAGCATACAAAGAAAAGCTGCTTGAAACCCTTGCTGAAACCGATGATGACATCATGGAGTCATATCTTGCCGAGGAACCAATAGACATTGAAAGGCTGAAACTGGCAATCAGGGCAGCAGCAATCAACCTTAAACTGGTTCCGCTGTTTTGCGGCAGCGCATTGAAAAACAAAGGCATACAGCCGCTTCTTGATGCCGTGGGCAGCTACCTGCCAAGCCCCATGGATCTGCCGCCAATGAAGGCCAATAACCCCGTAACCCATGAGGATGTGGAATGTCCGCCCAGCGACAGTGCACCCCTGGCAGCCCTGATATTCAAAGTAGCCATGATGGAGGGAAGAAAACTGTCCTTTGTAAGGGTGTACAGCGGAAAACTCAAAGCCGGGCAGGAAGTTTACAATCCATACCGGGGAAAAAAAGAAAAGCTTTCCAGAATTTTACGCATGCACGCCAACAAACGCGAACGGATAGACTTTGTTGGAGCCGGCGCAATAGTCGGAGTTGTGGGGCTGAAGGATTCCTCCACAGGCGAAACACTCTGCATGGCCAATGACCAGGTGACCCTCGAAAGAATCGAATTCTACGAGCCAGTTATTTCCATAGCCATTGAGCCAAAAACACTTACTGACCAGGACAAACTCGAACAGGTTCTTAATAAACTCGTTGCAGAGGACCCCACGCTTCGAGTAAAAAATGACGAGGACACTGGCCAAACCATCCTGTCGGGCATGGGTGAACTCCATCTCGAAGTAATCACCAGCCGTATGGATAGAGAATACAGCACAAAAGTAAACGTAGGCAAGCCACAGGTGGTCTACAGGGAAACCATTGCTGAAACCTCATCGGGCAGTGCTGTCTTTGATAAAGAAATTTCCGGCCAGAAACATTTTGGGGAAGTTTCACTTCAAATTGCTCCTGGAAAACGAGGCACTGGCGTTAAATTCCTTTCAAAGGTAACTCAGGATAATATTCCGCCAAACTATATCCCAATCATCGAAAAAGGCATCATGGACTCCCTTGGCAGCGGCCCTGTCCTTGGATACCCCATTGTCGACCTTACAGTAACCCTTACGGGCGGCTCAGTTAAAGAATCAATGTCCACGGAACTCGCCTACAAGGTAAGTTCCTCCATGGCACTGAACGAGGCATTTGCCAATGCTGCACCATACCTGCTGGAGCCGATTATGAAGGTTGAAGCCTTTGTGCCGGAAGCATTTATGGGGGAAGTAATTGGCGACCTGAACGCAAGGGGCGGCAAAATTGAACAGATTACACCCCAGATGGGAATCCAGATAATTGAAGCAGAAGTACCGCTTTCCAAAATGTTCGGCTACTCCACAGACATCCGCTCCGCCACCCAGGGCCGCGGAACCTTCTCCATGCAGTTCTCACATTTTGACAATATTTAATTTTTTTTTTGGGGGTAGCATTCAGATTTTTTTTCACTCAGGCCTGGTCAAGAATTATGACCAGGCGAAACACCTATTAGAATGAACTTGTTATTCTCCAAAACACGACTTCCGAAAATGTAGTATGCCTGCGGATCTTTTATTACGCTTTTGTTTATTAAAATGTAATTGACTTTGTATTGAGCAATAATTGCTTTTTTTTCTATGGGCTTAATGCTTTTTGAAAAAAACCGTTCTATTGCTTTTCTTCTTTCTGCGTGATCGTCCACCCAGTAAAGAGGATGCCGGGAGGCAACAACC
>JAOZSB010000347.1 GCA_029939895.1 Desulfobacterales bacterium | reverse complement strand
CACTTAAAATCAATTCTTAAAACCGACCATTTACACACTTTATTTTACAGACCCATTTAAAAATCAGAAAAATCATCATCATCCATTGGAATATCATTGCCTGGGCTTGTTTCTTTATATTCGCTTAAAGCACGTGTCTGGGATATTGATTTTTGACCACTGGGGATTTTCTTGACATTGGCACTTCGCAATGGCATTGAGCTTTCCACAACTTTACTTCTTGCAGCACCAGAACTAACATTATCGGATGAGCCACCAATCAGCTCTATAAGTTCGTTCACAAAAGCCATCATATGTTCTGCCTGAGCGTTCATTTCTTCAGAGGCAGATGCTGATTCTTCGGCATTGGCAGCATTCTGCTGAGTTACTGTATCGACTTCGCCCATCCCCTTGTTGATCTGCTCAATGCCCTGGGATTGTTCACCAGATGCAGCAGCAATTTCCTTAATCAGGCCAGCAACCTTTTGTGAGCTGTCACGCACCTCAGTAAAGGCTTCGCTGGCTATGGTAACCAGATCTGAACCAGCATTAACTCTCTTAATTGTACCTTCGATCATCTCCGAGGTATTCTTTGCTGCATCAGCGGCTCTCATGGCAAGATTTCTCACTTCATCAGCCACTACTGCAAATCCAGCACCAGCTTCACCAGCTCTTGCAGCCTCGACTGCTGCATTAAGGGCAAGCAGGTTAGTCTGGAAGGCAATCTCGTCAATTGTTTTTATAATCTTGAAGGTTTCCTCACTTGCTTTAGTTATGTCGACCATAGAGGCTGTTAGTTCCTTCATGTTGCTGTCAGCCCTGACAACCACAGTAGAAGCTGTTTTCATGAGGCTGTCAGCTTCCCTTGAATTGTCTGCATTGGTATTTGTCATTGAGGATGTTTCCTCGAGCGCAGAAGATATTTCCTCTACTGATGCAGCCTGTTCCGACGAACCTTCTGCCAGAGATTGACTCGTTGAGGATACTTCTCCAGAGGCTGCTGCAACCTGTTCTGCGCCTTCGTGGAGTCCATCTATTACCCTGTTGATTGGGTCTATTATTGATTTAGCAATCATAAGAGCTGCAACTACGATCAAGATAACTCCACCTATACCAACAAATAAAATTAGCATCTTAATGCGCATTATAGCAGCAAATGCTTCGGACTCATCAATTTCAGCAATAAGAGCCCAGGTAAAGTTACCAACTCCAACTGGTGTATATGCAGATAAAACCGGGCTGCCATTATAGTCATCAATGATTTGTTCTTCGGTTTTGCCTGCCTTAACAGCAACTACTGCATCGGTCTCCACACTACCCTTTGAAGGATTCGCAAAAGATCCCTTAACACTGTGATTTGTTGCATCAAGAAATGAATCTGAGCGCATCAGGTTATCACTTCCAACCAGATATGTTTCGCCTGATTCCCCCATCCCATCCCGCTGCTGCATTATAGTATTGATTGCCTTTAAGGAAAGCTGCAGAGCAACGATGAGTTCAACCTTACCGTTGGAGGTTACTGGTTGAGCAATGAATGCTGCTGGTTCGCCTCCACTGGGTGCATAGGATTCAAAATCAGCAATTTCGAACCCTTTGCTTTCTTTTACTTTTCTTACAAGTTTGCCAAGACCGGAAGATGAATATTTGCCATTGACCATATTGGTCTGATAATCAGCTTCCTTGCTTGCTGAATAGAAGACATAGCCATTAGGGTTGATTAAAAACAGGTCATAGTAGCCATACAATTCAACGTATTTGGCATAAAATTCATTGCCCTTTTCATCAACAGGTGAAAACGCTTCTGCCACGTCTATTTCTGCGATGATTACCCAGTTTAAACCCTGGATTTTTAAGGGTGCATATGCTGACAATACTGGATTGCCAAGGTAATCGTCAATGACCTTAATATCTGATTTACCGTTCAATGCCTCTCTACTTGCTTCAGTATCCACACTACCCTTAACCGTATTTGCAAAGGAAGCTGCAACAGTATGATTAACAGGGTCAAGATAAGAATCAGAGCGCATCAACTTGTCTGGGCCAACCAGATAAGCTTCTCCTGTTTTTCCCATTCCAGCACGTTCCTGCATGACATGATTAATATGGTCAAGTGAAAACTGAAATGCCATTACACCGATTATTTTACCATTATCGTCATTGATTGGAAATCCTGCAAATGCTGCTGGAACATTATCACTGGGTTCATATGGACTGAAATCGACAACAGCTTCACGCCCAGTTTTAACAACTTCTGCCCATAGTCTGGCCAGCCCGCTATCCCTGTATTTACCATGCCCCATATTTGTGCCAAGATCTTTTTCTTTGGCAGCGGAGTACATAACATGACCATGCTTGGAGCATATCACAAAAACATCGAAGTATCCGCTATCATCGTAAAATTTATTGATATTTGCTCCAAGGGAATTATGAATTGATATGTATTCAGGTGTATCAACACCATAACTGCCAGTGGGCTGTACATTTGTATCCTTATGATATTTAACCAGTCGTTTATATAGCTGTTGTGTATCAGCACTTCGGGCCAGAACTCCCATCTGCAAAATTGCATTTTTAAAATAGTTTTCGATCTGGTTCTTCTTAATTTTCTGGACAGCTATCAGCTTACTGGCTGCTTCTCTTCTTAATACGCCCGCTGTCTCCATGAGAACGCCCATATCCCCCTGGCGCTCTGAGAAAAACCGTTCTATCTGACTTTTTTTAACCTCGCGCATGGCAATCAACTGATTGAACGCCTGCTTTGAAAGTGCCTTATTTGAATTGTAAAGAGAAATGCCCCCGATTACGGCAAAGGGAAGGATCCCCACAACCAGAAAGTATATTAATAATTTTGTAGCCAGCTTCATATTCGCCATACTAATTTCCCCCATTGCGTCAAAAAGTTAATACAAAAAAGTACTCAAATTTTTAAATTTTTTTTTATATACTAAGATTTATTAACAAAATCAAGCAAAACATTTACTTTTTGCTAGAATAACGGAACAATCAAAACACTATTCTATCATTGCAGACTCTATAAAAATGATAAGTAATATGGTAGTCAAGCTTAGTACTTTATAACTTTATCAAATTCAATAAAAATCCACCTAAAAACTTTTTTATAATTTTTTTGTAATTAAAATTTATTGACACAATACCAATAATGTTCTATTTTGATATATGAGCATATGTTCATATATCAAAATATCAAATTGACTATTTTGGAGGAAAAATGCAACAGAAAAAAAATACTCACAAAGTCGACTCAAAGGACGAAAATAACTGCCTTGTCAAAACGGTTCACCTAAATAGAGTGAAAAAAGCAAGGGATAACGCTCCGCCAAAAAAAGAGCTTGAAAAACTGTCTAATACATTCAAGGCCCTGGGTGACCCGACCCGCTTAAAAATAGTCATGGCGCTTTCTGACGAAGAAATGTGTGTTTGTGATATTGCAGCTTATACTGGTGTAAGCGACTCTGCGGTGTCCCATCAGTTGAGAAGGTTAAAAGATCTTTCAATTGTAAAAAACAGAAGAGCTGGACAGATTTTATATTACAGCCTCGATGACAACCATATTACTGATATTATCACCATCGGTCACACACATATCAAGGAGAATAAATAATGGACTTTATAATCAGTGCATTCAACTCGACAATTCACATCCTCTATGATTCTTCCCCATATATAATCCTTGGCTTACTTGCCAGCGGCCTGCTCCGGGTTTTTATCAGCCCGTCTGTCATAGCCAACCACCTGGGAACAGGAAAATTCATGCCGGTATTCAAAGCTGCCTTTTTCGGCATCCCCATACCCCTTTGCTCATGTGGGGTACTTCCCGCTGCAATATCCCTTAAAAAACAAGGGGCTAATAACGGAGCTGTGACATCTTTTTTGATATCTACTCCTGAGTCTGGTGCAGACTCAATCGCAATAACATACGCACTTCTTGATCCAATAATGACAGTTGCTCGTCCTTTATCAGCATTTGTAACTGCATTGTTTGCAGGAATCGCAGAGAATATATTTGAGAATAAAGAAGAGACAGAATTTAAACCAGACTTCACATGCCCTATTGATGGTTGCTGCACTGGCATTGACTGCCCAGATGAGGTACATAAGCATCACCATAGTTTTGGCGAAAAAATAATTGCCGGGTTCAAGTTTTCCGTCACAGATGTCTGGGAAGATATTGCAGCATGGTTTTTTGTCGGCATTATCGCAGCCGGGGTCATTACTGCCCTTGTGCCTGATGATTTTTTTGAAAAAGTCCTTGGCGGTGGAATTGTATCATTACTTATAATGCTCGCTGCAGGAATACCTATTTATATATGCGCTACTGCATCTACACCAATTGCCGCAGCCCTTATCTTAAAGGGGGTCAGCCCAGGTGCTGCCCTGGTTTTCCTTCTTGCAGGGCCTGCAACCAATGTTACTTCATTAAGCGTTATTTTTGGAACTATAGGCAGGCGGGCAGCATTTATTTACCTTGCTTCTATTGCTGCTTTCTCGCTTCTTGCCGGCCTGACGCTTGATTATGTGTATGAGACCATGGGCATCTCAGCAAAAGCCACTGCTGGCACCGCAGCAGAATTATTTCCTGAACAGGTTATGCTGCTTGCAACAGTTATTATAATTTTAATTTCCATTGGCCCGCTTTTCCGGGCGATAAAAGCAAAGATCAAGAAACCATCTGCACCGCTTTGCGCTAATGCACATTGCGGCTGCGAAGAAACAGGTAATAACGATAACCATGACTTTGAGTATGATAATAATCAAAATGAAGATAAGTCATGCAATGCAGATGAAGCACTTAATACAGAAACATCATGTGGATGCAAACATAAGTAATTTGCAGTACAAAATTTGATATTTAATTT
>JAOZSB010000346.1 GCA_029939895.1 Desulfobacterales bacterium | reverse complement strand
GGCTAATGCTTGGTTTTATTAAGATAGTTTGGATTTGTTTTTGGGCAGTGTTGTTTACTCTTCTTCTCTTTATTCCGATAATGATAGCTGCAATGTTTAGCAGGACTGGCAATCTCGCATTTCAACTTACCAATATATGGAATTTAATTATACTCAAACTGTCATTTATTAAAGTAAATGTAAAGGGCAAAGAAAACATCCAGGAGGGTGTCACCTATGTCATAACACCGAACCACCAGTCCATATTCGATATTCCTGCCCTTATAAAATATCTGGGCATACCCTTCAGGTGGGTAATAAAAATGGAAACACTCTTTGTGCCTCTGTTTGGTCTGGCCCTATATATGTCGCGAAATATCTTCATAAGCAGAAAAAACAGGGAGCAGTCCTTAAAAAGCATAAACAGGGGCATAGCAAGACTTCCAAGGGGAACGGGCATTATTTTCTTTGCCGAAGGAACCCGTTCAATTGATGGAAAACTACTTCCTTTTAAAAAAGGCGGATTCTATATTGCTATTGAACAAGGACTTCCAATCCTGCCGGTTTCTGTTTCAGGGAGCAATCAGATTCTGCGCAAAGGCAGCTATCGCATCAACCCCGGAACCATAGATGTTGTTATTGGAAAACCAATCGACACATCGGGCTATACAATAGAAACCATCGAAGACTTAATGAAGATAACAAAAGATGTAATAAGAGCCAATATGACCACACCTGGATAAACATATATGAGGTGGCAGTGAATCGGAGGTAGTAAAACTCCTCACAAAAAAAATCAGCTCGAATGCCAAAGGCATTCGAGCTGAAATATTTTCATGTCTTCTAATAAGCAAAAGCTTCTATAGAAAAACTGTCTGGTTACATGGAGAATCCAAGGACATCCACGATATCAATCAGATCTTCATCAATGTCAATAATGTCAGAGAGCATATTACCGAATTTCTCAGGCATTGCTCCACCAAGCGCATCAAGGTCTTTCATCATTTCCTGTGCAAGCCTGTTGGCCCGTGCCTCGTATTCGCCTTCATCCCTTGCTGCTTTTCTTGGATCAAGTACTTCAGCAGGTACGCCAGGACACTCCATTGGTATTTGATACTGGAAGACCGGATCAGTTGAGTATTCAACATTGTCGAGTGCTCCGCTCAAAACATTGTTGATCAGTGCTTTGGAATGCTCAATTTTAATTCGGTCACATTGATCGTAAGGTTCTCCTATCCAGCCAGTGTTCATTACCCAGCAGGTTACATTATTTTTGGTAATCATTTCCAAAAACTTGTTACCATATTCATGGGAGGGCCTTGCCAGGGCTGTATCGCCATAGGTTACCTTAAAATCGATATTTGCTTCGAGTTCACCTGATTCACTCTGTGAAAAATTTGATGAATAGGTGCTCATAAAGGCAAAGGCCGCAAGCTCAGGCGTAAGTTTTGCCAAAGCCGGAATAACACCAAAGGCATCGCAGGTAAGAAGGAAAATATGCTTTGGATGTCCACATACCCCAGATCTGTCAGCGTTCGGGATATGGGTTATTGGGAAAGTCGCTCTTGTATTATCTGTAAGCCGTTTGTCAGTAAGGTCGCAACGTCTTCCAAGAGGATCAAAGGAGACATTTTCCATGACTGTTCCGAATTTTCTCGTAACATCAAAGAGTTCTGGCTGCTCATCCTTGGTAAGGTCAATCAACTTGGCGTGTCCGCCCCATTCAAGATTGAACATGCCATCATTTGACCAGCCATGAGCATGATCGCCAATAAGGTTCCTGCTTGAATCAATTGCCAGGGTTGTCTTGCCAGAACCGGAAGCACCCATAAAGGCTGCTGTCAAACCGTTATCATCGGTGTTCACGGCACAACGCATGACAAAGGTCTCATTCATGTCATAAAGATAATTTGCAATGGTGAAAACTGTCTGGGTTATTTCAGATGCAGCACTTGTTCCACCAATCAGGACGGTCTTGCTGCCCAGGTTGATGATTACAAAGGCCTGGGAGTTTGTTCCGTCGAGTTCAGGAATCGCCTGGAAACCCGGCACATGAATAATCGTAAATTCAGGAACAAATTTTTCAAGTACATCCCGGTCGTGTATCTGGCGGAACACATTTCTTGCAAACAGGCTGTGCCATGCAGTCTCGGTAACTACACTAATGGGTATTTCCTTGTCTTTCAGGCTGCCGATATTGCAGTTCTGGACATATGCTTCCCTGTTCTGCATATAGGCTGCAAGACGCAGAAAAAGGTTGTTGTAGCTATTTAAAGAAATTGTGTTCTTGCTATCAAGGTCTTTAACTTTTTCTTTGCTCACAGGTTCAACAACGATGAACTTGTCTTCCATTGGCCTGTTTTCGTAGTGGCCGGTCCTGATGGCTACAGGCCCTAAATGGGTTAAATACCCTTCCCTGTTCTTAATTATTTCTTCATAGAGAACAGGGGTGGAAAAATTACTATTTAGCTGTTTTAAATGTTTGCTAAAAATATTGTCAAGGTCCATGACTACCTCCTTGCTGCACTTAGCAGCTTGTTAAATCTATTTCAAAATATCACCAAAAAATCTTTAAACTTAAATTGCGCCGCTCAAGGAAAGGGCGTGGATGACCAGTTTCTGCATCATCTTCTCTTTTGAGTTCTCAGGGGCTTCCAGGCCCATTCTTTCCAGGTACGGCATTGCATTTTCGGGCACGCTCATGATTGTCATGGCCCTTCCTATGCTCGATACCTTACTCATGCCTTCAGTCATTTTTGCTTTAAGCGTTTTTAAAGATTTACCGATTACAAGCTCTTCGCTCGTAAAGTCACACCCAAGTGGGAATGGAGGGAAGAATCCATCTTTCTTAAAGGATGAAACGTCATCTTCAAGCCTTTCAGGTGAATTGTTTTTGAACTTATCAGGAATTACATAACTCAAGGGGAGTTTGCCTCTGCTCTTTGCAAGCTGGAGAAGCTCATCCTGGAACCTTGAATCTGTAATATTTAGAAGCTCTGCAATGATACCCTTGTCAGATTTGCCTCTAATATCTGCAATACCATATTCAGTGATAATTACATCCCTGAGGTGTCTTGGAATTGTAAGGTGACCGTAGCTCCAGACTATATTTGAGCTTACGTCTTTCCCCTTGGTTCTTGTAGATTTTGCCATAAGGATAGAGCGAGCGTCACGCAGTGCGTGTGCCATTGCAACAAAGTTGTACTGGCCTCCAACGCCACTGACAACCTGACCGTTTTCCAGACCATCGGAACATACAGCACCGGACATGGTTACCATGATAGTTGCGTTGACAAATCTTGCTTTCTTTCTCTGGAGGACCTTAAGTTCTTCGCCGCCATAAAGCTGATTCACATTGAGTACGCTTGTCATGTATATTTTTTGTCTTTCTTCTTCCGGCATATCGCTGAGCATGGAGTAAAAGCTCTGTGGGCCGAGGAAGAAGCCGGCATGGATGAGAACACCTTTTTTCAACTCATCACCAAGGCATGTTTCCACAACCTTGATCATGTTTGAAGAATCACCAAGGTCTGCGCTTATCTCATCACCATTAGATTTGATAATTCCATTATCAAATGTTACGCCGTCTTTGAATACTCCGTATTCCTTGAGGAAGTCAAAATTCTTTTCCGTAACCTTTGCACTTATTGCATTGCTTTCAATAAGCTTCTCAAGGATATCAGGCTTGATTGCATCGACAATTTTACCTTCATTTTTAAGTTTCTGGAGGTGTACGTTGTCGTAAGATTTTCTTTTTATTACACCACTGTTGATAAGGTGCAGGTAGCCATCAACGAGCATCTCTGTAGAGCCGTAGAGTCCCTCATCAAAAACGTCTCTGCTGCCTACCCTGTCTATCAGGTTGCCGAACTTGTCGTTCAGGCCTGTTTGTTCAACAACAGCCTTGTACTGGTCGTTGTTTACATTTCTCATCTGGAGACCATAACAAAGGGCATCACCAAGTGATCCAATACCGATCTGCAGGGTTCCACCGTCCTTAATCAATGTACTTGCATTAAGGCCGATCATATAGTCCTGGGTTGTTACGGACATTTTTGGTGCACCGAACAGGGTTGAGTAATAGGCTTTATTGTCAATCATTACATCAAAGCCATCTGCGTCGACCATTGCATCCCCATACATAAACGGAAGATTCTGGTTTACCTGGCCAACGATGGCGATTTTTTTGCCATTTTTTTCCTGTTCTCTTAATAAGGGTATAATATCGGCTGAGACCTCAGGGTTGCAGCTCATGGAGTATTTAAGCTGACCATCTACTTCAGCCTTGGAAACCATTTGAGCTGCCACGTTTACACCATTTGCAACGGAGTCACGTGCAGCATGAGTGTAATTGCAGCTGATGTAACTTTGCTGGATCTGAGGGACATTCAAAAAGCCGCCTGGCTTTGTGAAGAACTCCATGATCTCAATGTTTAATGGCAAAGTACCTTTTCTAAGGTCTTTTGCGTATTCCAGTTCGCAATAATCGCCAAAGATCCTTTCGATAAAAGGTTGCAGGAACCTTCTTTCCAACTCACTTGACCAGTTTGGTTTTTCAAGGGTAAGAGCCGTAACGATTTTCAGCTTTATGCTTGAATCCTCCTTGGCCCTCCTGTACATTTCGTTTGTAAGCTGGTTTGGTTTCCCCAGGGCAAGAGGGATGCCCATAACAATGTCCTTACCTACCTTCTCCAGAATGTGCTCAACACTCTTTTCAACTTCCTGAAAATAATCTGGGCTCTTCATAAGCTCAACCTCCAAAGATACTTATAGTTAACATTTCACTTTTGTCTATACATCTAATATAGGGACAAAAACCACTGTCTATAACCAAATTGTTACAAATTTTGCAAACAATAAAAGCCAGTATTATCAGCTTCAAAACATATATTTTGC
>JAOZSB010000345.1 GCA_029939895.1 Desulfobacterales bacterium | reverse complement strand
GAAATTCAACCTTTCCCCAAAGGATGCAGAGTACCTTACAAGTTATATCGTAAAATAATAAGTAAAGCTGAAAAACAATGACAAAGATTGCAATACTCCCTGAAATTCTTACAAACAAGATAGCTGCCGGCGAAGTGGTGGAACGGCCCGCTTCGGTTGTTAAGGAGCTTGTTGAGAATTCCCTGGATGCAGAAAGTACCCGAATAATAGTGGAAGTGGAAAGGGGAGGGCGCAGCCTGATCAGGATTTCCGATAATGGCTCAGGCATGGAAAGCGACGATGCTCTCCTTGCAATTGAGAGATACGCAACCAGTAAAATCAAGAATGACAAAGACCTTTTTTCCATAGAAACCCTCGGATTCAGGGGGGAAGCACTGCCAAGTATTGCTTCTGTTTCTCTTTTTACTATAGTTACCAGGGATGCCAAAAGCGATTCCGGCATTGAAATTATCGTAGAAGGTGGCAAGATAAAATCAGTAAAAGATATTGGCGCACCTGTTGGAACCATGATCGAGGTCAGGAACCTTTTTTTCAATACTCCTGTCAGGAAAAAATTTCTAAAAAAGATTACAACCGAGATGGGGCATATTGCCGATACTCTTGCAGGGGCGGCACTATGTCGTCATGAAGTCGATTTTACCCTTATTCATAACAACAGAACTCTGAAACGCTGGCCCGTGTTGTCTGACCCATTTGAAAGGGCCGCAGACATACTCGGATCAGATGTCAGGAACGCGCTTCTGCCAATCAAGTTTTCAACCAGAGATATGAAAATTACCGGCTGGACATCGGCTCCCCACATCCACCGAGCTGCAACCAGAGGCATATTCATTTTTGTCAATAAAAGGCTGATAAAGGATATGACTGTACAAAGAGGGATTCTGGAGGGCTACAAGCAACGGTTTGTAAAGGGGCAGTATCCTGTTTGTGCAATTTTTCTTGAGGTTCCACATTCAATGGTGGACGTGAATGTTCACCCAACCAAGCGGGAGGTCAGGTTTGTTGATCGCGGTGCAGTTTTTCGTGCTGCTGCGGAGGCAACTTTTAAAGCGCTCAAGGATGCTGATATTAAAAGATGGGGCGTGGCATATACTGACAAAAACCTTGAACAGAACAAAAATAAGGAACCGGGCAATGATGGTGGGTTGATTCACAGTGGGGCAAACCGTGAGCCGGGAGTTCCATTCACGGAATTCAGAGAAAAGCCAGCAGCAGGCGGACATACTGAATCAAAACCCTGGAGTGGCGAAAGCGCTCCCCGGAAACACGATAATGACACACCAACGGGTTTACGTCAGTCAAACAAACCATTTCAGCATGCCCAGCCGTATCAGCCGGCAGCAAAGCCAGTGGAAGCAGGTGGGCCAGCGCCTGATGATTATTTTCAAGCAAAAGGCTCCATGCATGCAGCCTCCAGAGAAGCGGGGGGCGACCCTGAACCCTTGACTATCCACAACGAACGTGAGAGTTTTGAACAACTAAGAAGTGAAAAATCAGATAAACTGCCCTTTGACTTTGAGGGCTTTTCAGGATTGCGCCTTGTTGGGCAGCTTTTGAATACATATATCCTGTGCGAGGCAAATGACGGTTTTATAGTCATTGATCAGCACGCTGCCCATGAAAGAATCGTTTATGAAAATTTGTTAAAAAGACGCAGCCAGTCATCGGGCTTTGCCCAGAAGCTCCTTCTGCCGGAAACCATAGAGCCGGGATTCAGAGAGGCAGAGCTTCTTGAAAGCATGATCCCGGAACTGGAGAAAGTCGGCTTTGAGATCGAGCCTTTTGGCGGAAGAACCTTTGCGATCAAGTCGCTCCCGTCTATCCTGGCTGGCAAGGATGCCACGGAGATAATTCACGAGATACTCGACAGTATTGCCGAGTCAGGTGTTGCAAATCATGAAGATATAATTGACGAGAGCATAAAACTTCTTGCGTGCCACGGTGCGGTGCGGGCCGGGAAAAAAATGCAACAAGAGGAAATGGATGAATTGCTCAAGCAGCTTGACGCTTGCGAAAACCCATCGAACTGTCCACACGGCAGGCCGACTTGGATAAAGATGGATAAAAGGGCATTGGAAAAGTCCTTTTCAAGGATTGTATGAAATATTTTAATCGCATGAAAATATATCTGGTTTTTGCCCTGGTCTTTGGGACGATTTTCCTGACCATGATTGCTTACAGAGCAGGCGTGTTCCATGGAATTATGTCTGAAGATGCCACAGAAATGCTCAAAACCGTCAAGGGTGAGTTTGAAAGGGACAACTGGATGCAGATTATCCAGAATGGGAAGAAGATCGGCTATTCCCACTCTGTGTTTGAAAAGACAGACAACGGCTATATTTTGAACGAACGGCTTTTTATGCGTATTAACACCATGGGCAAGGTTCAGGATATTAACATGCGCTCCAAGGGCTGGCTCAAGGATGATTACACCCTTTCAAAATTTGATTTTAAAATTGGCTCCGGGCTTTTTGTGTTTGAGGCGCTGGGAAGTGTTGAAGATAATATCCTGACAGTAAAGACAAAGAGCATGGACGATGAAAGGGAGTTTTCCATGAAGTTGGAAAACAAGCCCTTTCTTGCCGGAGGAATTATAGATGCAGTAAGGATGCTTGGCATGGAAAAAGGAGAGAAATATAAGTTTAATATTTTTGATCCCGCCAGCATGGCCAGCCAGACCGTGTTCGTTGATGTGGACGGTTATGAAGATATTATGATTGATGGAGAGATGACCGTCACCACAAGACTCGTGATGAAATTCAGGGACATTGAGCAGTTTGCCTGGGTTGGAGAGGACGGCAGCATAGTAAAGCAAGTCGGGATGTTGGGGATATCCTTTGAAAAGACCAATAAGGCTGATGCCCTTTTTAGTCCTGGAATACGTGCCAGCGATGACTTGACACAGGTTGCGTCGGTTGAATCGAACATGGAACTTGCAAACCCGGAACAGCTGAGCAGTATGACTGTGAAGTTGCGGGGAATATACCGTGCAAAACTCAAGCTGTATGAAACAAGGCAAATCTACAGAGGTTATTCTGAAATTCTTATCAATAAAGAAGATATTTCAAAACTCCGGGATGGCCCGCTAATATTGGACCGGGTTAACAAAAAACTGCTGGCTCCGGCAATGTTCATACAGTCTGATCATCCAGACATAATCAGTATGGTGGAAAAAATAACCAGCAAAGACGATTCACACCTGGCAAAAGCAAAAAAAATTATCAACTGGATTTACGAAAATATTGAAAAAAAGCCGGTTCTTTCCGTGCCAGATGCACTGTCTACCCTGAAAAACAGAGTAGGTGACTGCAACGAACATGCAATGCTCCTTGCTGCAATGGCCAGGGCCGCTGGAATACCTGCGGATGTAGAGGCCGGGATTGTCTATTTAAAGGGCAGGTTTTACTACCACGCCTGGAACAGACTATACCTGGGTACATGGGTTACTGCAGACTCGGCTCTGGGGCAGTTCCCGGCAGATGTAACACACGTTCGTCTTATAACCGGGGCGGAAAAGCTGCAATTCGACCTTATGAGTGTGATCGGAAATCTGAAACTGAATATCGAATCGGTGAAGTAATAATAAACTCTTAAATTAACGGGGCGAATCCGTCATGATCGAAATGAGCAATGTCACCAAGGTGTACGGAGATACAGTCGCAGTTGATTCAATTAACCTCCAGATAAAAAAGGGCGAGGTGTTTGGGTTTTTAGGACCCAACGGCGCAGGAAAAACAACTACAATCAAGATGATGGGCGGTATCATTGATCCCACCGAAGGCAAGGTTACTATTGGTGGAGTCCCTATGGATGAGAAACCTGAAACTGCGAAAATGAAAATCGGCTTCATCCCAGACAGGCCGTTTTTGTACGAAAAACTTACCGGCATGGAGTTCATGAAATTTACTGCCGACCTTTACGAAGTCGAAAATGACGATATTGATGAACTGGCGATTCATTACCTTAAAATGTTTTCTCTTCATGACTGGGGCAACGACCTGATAGAAGCATATTCCCACGGTATGAAGCAGAGGCTGATTTTTGCTGCTGCTCTTCTCCACAGCCCGGAAGTACTTATCGTGGACGAGCCTATGGTGGGGCTTGATCCGGCTGGAATAAAGATGGTGAAGGCACTGTTTATAGAGCTTGCAAAAAAAGGGGTCACAGTATTCATGTCCACCCACACTCTAAAAATCGCCGAAGATGTGTGCGACAGGATAGGCATAATTCGAAAGGGACAACTCATTGCCATTGGCACCGCTGCCGAGCTTAAGAAAGAATCACATCTGGAAGCCGCAGGCCTGGAAGAAGTTTTTATGAAACTTACGCAAGAAGAGCCAAACTAATGGGCCAGATAATATCACTGATAAAGCCGAGGCTGCTTTCCTTTAAAAACCGCTCAAGGATTGGGACTGCCAGATCCAGAAGAATTAAATATTTAACGCTGGGCCTTATTGGCTTGATCTTCTGGAGCGGCATATTTGCAATCACCATGAAAGTCCTTGAATACTTCAAGGGAATTCCCGGAATCGGAGACATTCTTATTTATAAGATGTTATCCATGGCTTTGATAACATTTTTTTCCCTGCTTATTTACAGCGGAGTACTTACTTTTTTGTCCAAACTGTACCTGTCAAGGGATCTTCCCCTTGTGCATTCGCTGCCAGTACAAAGCCATAAAATCTTTTTAGCCAGGTGGATCGAAAGCACATTTGACAGCTCATGGATGGTGATGATTTACTCCCTCCCGATTTTTTTGTCATACGGAATAGCCTTTAGTGCCGGGCCATATTACTACTTTGCTGCAGGAGTAGTAATGTTGAGCATCTCCACAATAGCTTCCGCCATAGGTGCGTTGCTGGTTATTATCATCGTT
>JAOZSB010000054.1 GCA_029939895.1 Desulfobacterales bacterium | reverse complement strand
ATCCATTGATTTGCTGCACAAAAGAACCTCTTGGTCGCTAAAATGAAATTTTTCTGTCCCTATGATTTGATAGTCTTCGTGGCCCTTGCCAGCCACCAGAACTATGTCGCCTTCATTGCTTATCTCCAGTGCCTTGTAAATTGCCTTTTCACGGTCAAGCTCAACAATCGGGTCCTTTCTTTCAATTCCCGTCAGTATGTCGCTGAGTATCTGGCCTGGGTTTTCCGTCCTGGGGTTGTCTGCGGTTACTATGCAGATATCCGAAAGGGAGCAGGCGGTTTTGCCCATGATGGGGCGTTTGCCCCTGTCCCTGTCGCCGCCGCAGCCGAACACGGTGATTATGCGCTGCTTTGCTGTTTCGCGAATCGTTGTCAGCACGTTTTCCAGAGCATCGGGCGTGTGGGCGTAATCGACAATTGCAGTAACACCACCAGGAAGGCGCAACACCTCCATTCTGCCGGGTACGCTTTTAAATGCTTCAATGCCCGCAACCAGCGATTCCGGGTCCATGCCCCTGCCAATACAGACAGCCGCACTTGCCAGTATATTGTAGATGTTGAATTTTCCGGTAAGCCTGGTTTTAATTTTAACGGATTTGTCTTTGTATTTAAGGGTAAAGGTTGTACTGTCAGGGAAGTAAGATGCATCAAGTGCTGCAACATCGCATCCATCCTCCATCCCGTATGTTATTACATTCCCATTGGAAATTTTTGCAAATTTTTTACCGTATTCATCATCAAAATTTATTGCCGCAATACCTGTGCTTTTCAGCATTGTGAAAAGTTTTTCCTTTGATGCACAATAGTCTTCCACGGTTTCATGAAAGTCAAGGTGGTCACGGGTAAGGTTTGTGAATATTGCCGCATCAACGTCCAGGCCGTGTACCCGGTCAAGCTTCAGAGAGTGGGAAGATATTTCCATTGCAGTTGTTTTTATGCCTTCTGCTGCAAGTTCTCCCAGGGTTGCATATAGCTCCGGGGAAAGAGGGGTTGTGTAAATTGATTCTTTTTTTTTGCCGGATTTGCCATATATGCCTATGGTTCCCAGACAAGCAGACTCAATTCCTGTAGAGTTCAGCAGACCGCTTATTAAATGAGCTGTCGTGGTTTTGCCGTTTGTGCCGGTAACGCCTATGATCTCCATTTTTTTATCAGGATGATCTTCAATGCACCTTGCTGCCGCTGCCATTGATTTAACAGGATCTTTTACGATCAACTGCGGGCAGTCAATGGTTTCAACAGGTGTGTCTGTCAAAAATGCTGCAACTTGTTTTGCTGCGACTTCCTCCTGCTGAGTTTTTCCCTCAAGCCATCGTCCGTATTTCAGGAACTCGTCAACAAAACAGAATAGGGTATCGTGCCTGGCATCCTCGGCAAGGTATCTGAGCGAGCCTATTGTTGCTTCTTTAAAATTAAGGGTCTGTTCTGGTTTTATGCTTTCTATTATTTCAGATAGCTTTTTCATGTCCGTATCCTTTTATTTTGCAATGGAGGCGGAAGAAGTACAATTTGTATTTAAAATTGGATTAAAATTCTTTTTAACCTAAAAAAAATAGGGAGGCAATGATATTAAACATGCCCCCCCAAAATAATTTTTCTTTAATACTATTTAGCAACCAGCTCCACGTTAACCACATTGCCTTCAACACTGGTGATGGCAATTCCAAAGCCTTCGAAGGTATTGTACATAATTGCGCCTCCAAGCTCCTTTGCATTGCCCCTGTAGCCGACCAGGATTGTGGCAAGCTTCGAGCTCATCTCCATGGTGGTGATTTCGCTTACGCCTGTCATTGTGCTTATGGTTCTTCTGAATATAACAACCTTGGAGAAGTATCCAGGCAGGTTGCCGGTTACGCGAACCTCTATGAGGTCAGATTTATTTGATTTTTGATCAAGTCGTTGAATGATTAGCCGTGCAAGCTCGTCACCGCCAATTTTTCCAGCGTTTATAAGGGCTTCCATGCCGCCCTCGGTATCATCGGGGCTGGCACCGACACCGTCTTTAACAACACCGGCAATCTCTTCGCTGTTACTGACATATATGGCCCTTGCTTCAAATGAACCTGTGAAAGTTTTGCTTTCGCCCATAACATTGGATGTGGTGTTTGATACTGCAGCACCTACTATTACGATCTCTGCACCAAGCATCCGGGCAGTTTCAACAGCCTCACGCCTGTTGGGTAGAGGATTTACCAGCCCTGCAAAGGCAACTCCTGATGAGTGATTGACTATCTGAAACCCTTTTTCTGCAAGTGCTTTTTCTGCCGAGATTTCTGCAAATCCTTTAAAACCACTGTTCCCCTTTTCCCACCAGAAATTGTAGCGATCTTCACCAATATTTTTTTCTGCAACTATAAAAAGTACCTTGGGTAGCAATTGACTATTTTCCGATATAATTACTCCGCCTTTTTTCAGGGTTGCCATAATCATCTTTGGCAACACATTTGCCTGAACCATAACCCGGTAGTACTTGCCGGAACGTGCCTCTGTAAGGACCTTGTAGCCCTGTATAAATTTTCCGGTGTTGCTGTACAGGATGTCGCTTACTTTCTGAAAGTTGATAACCAGAGCATCAAGGGGAACCATCGAGCTTGAGACCTTTTCAACGGCATATACAAGACTGTTTGCAATTGCCCTTTGCCTTGCTCCTGCTTCGTCATCACCATAGATCAGGCTCGAACCAACAGTTGAAACCGTTTTTATTTTTTGAGGGTCGGCAGCCTCAAGGGTGATAGAGCAAGTAAATGTGCAAAGGACGAGCATTAACGCTAGTATGATTTTGTTTTTTTTCATGATTTTCTTGCTATCCTTTTCTTTCTGAGGCGTAATCAGCTATGAGGTACAAAATATCAAGCGTTTCGGACCGTCCGAAACATTTGAGCGATTCCTTGGCTTTTTGTACATATTCAAGGGCCAGATTTGATGTGTATGAAATCCCTCCATAGTTATTTAACAAATTCAGAAGGATTTTGAAATCATTTGCTGAAAATTCTTTGTTTTTTATTATTTTTTCCATTAACAGCCTGTCTTTTTCATCGGCATTTGCCAGAGAATATATTACAGGAAGCGTGAGTTTGCCTTCTCTCAGGTCAGCCCCGGGGTTTTTGCCAAGGGTTTCCACATCGGCTGTATAGTCAAGGAGATCGTCTGCCATTTGAAAGGCAATCCCTAAATTATGCCCATAATCAGCGAGTGCTTTTTCAGCTTCCTCCCCTGCGTCGGCAAGTACCGCACTCAGCCTGCATGCACCCATAAAAAGAACAGCGGTTTTGTTGCGTATCACCTGCATGTACTCATTTTCTGTCAGGGTGACATCTCCCACCTTTGACAACTGGTGAATCTCACCCTGAGCCATATCGCCGGTGATATCACCAATAATTTTCATTACCTTTATATTACCGGATTCTGCTGCTATGGAGAGAGCCTTTGCAAGGAGAAAATCGCCAGTCAGCACTGTCATTGCATTTCCATAAATGGAGTTGGCAACCGGCTTGCCACGGCGCATCCCGGCCCCGTCAATCACGTCATCGTGCAGCAGGGTCGCAGCATGGAGGTACTCGAAAATGCATGAAAATTTAAATCCGAATTCATCATCATATTCACAAAGGCGGGCCGAAAGCACCATCAACAGGGGGCGGAGTCTTTTTCCACCGCTAAAGAGCAGGTGACCGGCAATCTCCCTTACCAGATCAAGGTAGGGATCAAGGTTTTTTTCAAGTTCCTTTTCAATAGTGAGAAGTTCATCTTTTACAGCGCCTAAAATTTTTTCTTTCAGTCCGCTCATACTGGTTCTCCGATCAGGTCGTATTCTCCTGCGTCTGTAATTTTTATATCAACAAATTCACCCGGAATAATTCTGGTTTCTTTAATATCGGTTTCGTTAATAAAAGTTATACCGTCTACCTCCGGGGCCTGGAACATTGTTCTTGCAGCATAAACACCATCTTCTGCCTGAAAACCGCAGAGAGCAGTGCAGGTTTTTCCAACTCTGGTTTTATTTCTCTCCAGGGAAATTTCAGCCTGTTTCATCATCAGCGCATCTCGTCTTTCTTCGGCAAGACTGGTTTCAACCCTGTTTTTAAGCCTGTGTGAAGGCAGATCCTCAGAATCAGAATACACAAAAGCACCGAGGTGATCAAATTTTACTTCACCGATAAAGTCGAGCAACTCTTGAAAATCCTGGTCAGTTTCACCTGGAAACCCGGTAATAACAGTTGTTCGCAGGGCTGCTTCAGGTACTTTTTTTCTTATGTTTTCAAAAAGTGTTATCAGCCGCTGTCCATTGTAATTTCTCCCCATGCGCTTCAGCACGCTGGTTGATGCATGCTGGATCGGCACATCAAAGTATGCGCAGACATTACTTAGAGAAGCAGTTGCATCAATTATTGAGTCGTCTATAGATTCTGGATGACCGTATAAAAATCTTATCCAGGTGTCATTGCTGATTTTAGACAATCTTTTAAGAAGCATCGCCAGTTCGCCATTTTTATTATCATGCCTGTCATGCCCAAATGCCGTGGTTTCCTGGGACACAAGTATTATCTCTTTTGTTCCGGCATCCACGAGGATGCGGGCTTCTTCTTCAATATCATCAATGGTTCTGCTTCTGTATTTTCCGCGAAGATCCGGGATTATACAAAATGTGCATCGTCTTCCGCAGCCCTCGGCAGCCTTGATATACGCTGTCCCGGTTTCAGTAAGTGCGCGGGGATCCTTCGCTGTTGTGAAATATGTGTCAGGGTCCGGGAGCAGGCAGTCGGCTGATAAGTCCTTTGACGTGTCATTTTGAATATCTGTCGATTCACCAATACTAACAGCTTCAACAATTTTACCATAGGCTCCGGTTCCAAGGAACACATCAACCTCCGGTAGAGAAGACGCAATTTCAACGCCGTATCGCTGGGGCAGACAACCAGTTACGACTATTTTTTTGCAGTCGCCATCCTCTTTAAACCCGACCATTTCAAGGATTGTGTCTATTGATTCGTCAGCCGCTGGTTTTATAAAGCTGCATGTGTTCACTACAATGATGTCGGCTTCATCCGGGTCATCAACGTTTCCTATGCCTTCGGCTAAAAGCTTTCCAGCCATAATTTCGCCGTCAACCCTGTTCTTTGCGCAGCCGAGATTTACCATGTGAAATTTCATTTGTATTAAGTCTCAATCCATGCCAGGCGACTGTTTTCAGGCGAATGGCTTAGTTTTAATTATTTTTTTGGCTTCTAAATATCATGCTTTTATTGCCACGGTATGGTGGCAATCTTTTTGAACCCACTATCAACTATTTATTGCATAACAAAACCATCGGTCGAGCAATCCTCCAGTCCCAGTGGCCCTTTAAAAATAACAAGGCACTCAACATCATCCATTGATTTTGCAAGGGCCATTGCTTTATCTTTGCCCATTACCATCATGCCCGTTGCAAGGCCGTCAGCAAGAGTGCAGTTTTTTGCAAGAACGGAAACGCTTACAATCTGGTTATCCACTGGATATCCGGTTCTGGGATCAATTATGTGCGAGTACTTTTTGCCCTTTTCTTCAAAATAGTTGCGATAGTCACCACTTGTTGCTATTGCATTTCCAGAAAGCTCAACTGCCTTGTAAACCTGGTTTTGGGAGGAACCAGGCATGGGCAGGTTTATACCGATTCGCCACTTGCCGCTTTGTTCATCTGTGCGTGACAGCCTCTGTCCCTGGGCAAATACTTCTCCCCCAATTTCCACCAGGAAGTTTTCTATACCCTCTTTGCGAATTACTTCTGCAACTGCATCAACTCCAAAGCCTTTTGCTATTGATGAAAGATCAATTGTTATTTCCGGGATTATTTTGGTGATTGACAGGTTGCCAATTACTATATTATCAAATCCTGAAATTTTCAGTGCGTCTTCAATTTCTTCTTTATCAGGGAGTCTGTTTGCAGCACTTCTGCCACCAAAACCCCACAGGTTCAGCACTGGCTTTATTGTTCCGTCCCAGGCCCCGCTGGTCAGGCTGTAAACCTCTTTGCTCTGTTTAAGAACCTTAAAAAAATCAAAGGAAATTGAAAAGGGTTTTCCCGCCTTTTTCATCTTGTTAAAGCGGCTCAGTTCGCTGTTCATGTCATAGGAAGACATGCTGCGGTTTATTTCAAATAACCTTTTTTCTATCTTCTTTTTCAAGGGAGCAACACTGCGGAACCTGTCCACCACAACTGTTACATTATAAGTTGTTCCCATGGTTTTGCCGGAAATTTTTACTTCCCTGGCCCTGCACCCGGAAACTAGTAATGCAAAAATAAGTAAACCGAAAATCAGTAAAAAATTTGAAGCAAATATACTGACAAAGTTTTGCTGCCAAATATCTTTTTTTATGATTTTAATCATTATCAACAGATTCTCGGCAATTGCTCCCCGTGGAGCATATCTACTATCCTGGTTCCACCTATTGCTGTCTCCATGAAGACTTTGCCCTGATTGTCTTCAACAACTTCCCCAATAATTTCTGCATCAACACCAAGTTTGTCTTCCCTGAGTCCGTTCAGAACTTTTTCTGCATCCTTGGCAGCCACTACTGCAATCAGTTTTCCTTCGTTGGCAATGTACATGGGATCAAGGCCAAGGATTTCACAGGCCCCTTTTACTTCATCCTTTACTGGAAGTTTATCCTCATAGATTCTGATGCCGACATTTGATTTCTGGGCGATCTCGTTTAAAGATGTACCAACCCCGCCCCTGGTGGGGTCTCGAAGCGTATGTACATCACGGCTTCGTGAAAAAAGTCTTTTTACAAGATAGTTAAGGGCAGCAGTATCACTTTTAATATCGGATTTAAGGGAAATCCCTTCACGGCCTGCAAGGATTGTGATTCCATGGTCTGCAATTGTTCCGCTCACAATTACTTTATCGCCTGGTTTTGCGTTGGACCCGCTTACATCAATATGGTGGGGGATTGTCCCGATACCTGAGGTGTTAATAAATATCTTGTCCGCAGCACCATGGGGAACCACCTTTGTATCGCCGGTCACGATCTTGACACCTGCAACAATTGCACTTTCCTTCATGGATTCGAGGATTCTTTTCAGGTCATCCATTGGAAAACCTTCCTCAATTATTAATGCAGCACTCATCATAAGCGGCGAAGCACCGCACATGCAAATGTCATTTACAGTACCGTTAACAGCCAGTGCGCCAATGTCGCCGCCAGGAAAAAATATCGGGTCAACCGTGTAGGAGTCTGTTGTAAAAGCGATCCTCATACCCTGAAGCGAGAAGATTGCACCATCGTCAAGCTTGTCGAGCATGGGGTTTGCAAAATATGGCAATACCACATTCTCCATAAGTTCATGGGACATCTTTCCGCCACTGCCGTGATCTAATGTTATTTTGTCTTCCATAATAATTAAGCTTTCCTTTATTTAATATGCAAATCAATCCGTGAGTTTTTTTTGCTTAATGTACAGCCTGTTTCTTAGTCTTCGTGATATTTATAATAGGCAGCACATGTTCCTTCGCTTGAGACCATGCACGGGCCTATTGGTTTTGACGGGGTGCAGGCTTTTTTATAGAGCGCACACTCAGGTGGTATCTTCAGGCCCGTCAGTATTTCTCCGCACCCGCAACCCTTCGGCTCTGGGGTGTCAAGTACCTTGATGCCTAATTTTTTTTCTGCATCAAAGTTTGAAAATTCATCCCGGATTTTCAGGCCGCTCATCTTTAACGTGCCAAGCCCCCGCCAGACCGTATCTTCAATCCTGAAAACCTGGTCAATTGCTTCCCTTGCCTTTGGATTTCCACCAGGTGTCACTGCCCGACCGTAAGCGTTTACGAGTTCAGGCTTTCCCTTTTCTATCATATCAACGAGAAGATGAACACCTTTGAGTATATCGACCGGCTCAAAACCGGATATAACGCATGGAATATTGTATTCTTCAAAAAACGGTTTGTATGCGTTTTCGCCAATAACAAGGGACACATGGCCCGGAAGCAGAAATCCATCCACCTTCAACCCCGGGGTTGCCACAATGGTTTCCAGGGCAGGGGGGACGATTTTGTGTGAGGAAATTACTGAAAAGTTTTTTAAACCCTTCTCCTTTGCAAAAAGTATGGTGGCAGCGATTGTAGGGGCTGTGGTTTCAAAACCAACACCAAAAAATACCACTTCCTTATCAGGGTTGTTCTTTGCAATTTCCAGTGAATCAAATGCAGAATAGACTATCCGAACGTCACCGCCTTCTGACCTGACATTTTGCAGGGACGAGGAAGCACCAGGTACACGAATCAGGTCTCCAAAGGTTGTTGCTATTACATTGCTTAGTCTGGCAGTCTCGACATATGCGTCAATCTCTCCCTGCGATGTCACACAGACCGGGCATCCAGGCCCTGAAATCAAACCAATGTTCTGCGGCAGGACTGATCGCATTCCACTTCTGAAAATCGACATTGTGTGGGTTCCGCAAACCTCCATGAACCGGACATCTTTTGTCGATATATCTTTTATATTTTTTATAAGGCTCTTTGCAACAGCCGGGTCCCTGAACTCTTCTAAATATTTTACCATAAAATTTCTGCCCTTATTCAGCTCGTATATTACAGTTCTCTATTTATTATAAAAAACTCGCTCCGGCTATCACTGCCTGACCCAGGGAAATCCCTCCGTCATTTGCAGGAACCAGAGAATGTGTATAAACCTCAAATCCTTTTTTTTCAAGCTCTGTTATAAAACCACTCAACAAAATTGCATTCTGGAACACACCACCGCTCAGAGCTGCGCTTTTTATACTGGTACGTTCAGATATTTTTTCACAAATTTTGGTAAAGGTCAAAATGATAGTTCTATGAAATTTTCCAGCAATGAACTCAACTGGCTTTCCCATCTCAATATCCTTTACAATGCCCTGTATGACCTGGGGCACAAATACCTTGATGCACTCATCATCGGAAAAAGGAAGGTCATAATAATCCTTCACGTCAGGGTCAGCGATCATCTCCAATTCAATTGCAGCCTGACCCTCAAAGGAGTTGCGCCCCCTGATTCCTAAAATTGCAGCAACACCTTCAAAAAGCCTGCCCATGCTCGATGTCATGGGTGAGTTTACTCCCTTTTCAATCATCTGCAAGATAATTTCAACATCTTTTTCATCCATCTCATCATTAAGCATTGCAGTTAGTACAGGCATATCCACAAGGCTGCGCCCAAAGGCAGAGTATAGAAAGCTGATGCCCATGCGCTGTGGAGCCTTGATTGCAGCAGCTCCCCCCGGCATTGGGGTATAGACAAGATGTGCTGCCCTCTTGAATTCTTTATAATCAGCAACAAGAACCTCCCCGCCCCATATTTTGCCATCAATTCCATAACCAGTACCATCAAAGGCAAGGCCTATCACCGGGCCGTCAACCCTGTTTTCTGCAAGGCACGCAGCAATATGTGCGTGATGGTGCTGCACCTGTATGAGTTTTTTTGCCTTGCTTTCTTTGATACTGGTTTGGGCAAACCCTGTGCTCATATAATCAGGATGCATGTCGCAGGCTATTAAATCCGGGGTTATACCGAGTATCCTTTCCATATGGGAGATGGTTTTCAGGAAAAAATTGTATGTTTCAAGGTTCTCCATATCCCCAATATGCTGGCTCACAAAAGCCTTGTCCTCCTTTGTGAGACATATTGTATTTTTAAGCTCTGCCCCAGTTGCAAGAACCTGTGGAATGTCTTTATCCAAAAAAACCGGCACAGGAACATAGCCCCTTGATCTCCTGACAAACCGTTCTGATTCGGCTGTATACCTTATTATGGAGTCATCGCTGCGCAAATATATGTCCCGGTCATGTGCCAGAAAGTAATCTGCAATGCCAGAAAGCCTGGTAAATGCTTCCCCATTATCAATTGCTATTGGCTCATCGCTTATGTTTCCGCTGGTCATGACAAGGGCTGTAAAATTATCACGCAGTATTAAATAGTGCAGGGGAGTGTAGGGGAGAAAAACTCCAAAATATCTGTTCTTCGGAGCTGCAAAGTCAGCAACAGTGTTTGGCAGTCTTTTTTGTAAAATGACAATCGGCCTTTCCCGCGACAAAAGAAGTGCTTTTTCTTTGTTTTCAATAACAGCAAATTCCCTTGCGGTCTCTATGTCTGGTGCCATGAGTGCAAAGGGTTTTTCATCCCGTTTTTTTCTTTTGCGAAGCTCTATTACTGCTTTGTTGTTCATGGCATCAACCGCCAGATGAAATCCACCAAGACCTTTTATAGCAACAATACAGCCATTTTTAAGAAGACTTATTGTTTTTTCAACTGGATCAATGCATTTAACCGCAACACCTGCCTGATCAAACAGGGTAAGTTGCGGCCCGCACACAGGGCACGCATCAGGCTGTGCATGAAAACGCCTGTTGGCTGGGTCGTCATACTCTGCCTGACAGTCCCTGCACATCTTAAAATCCTTCATGGATGTATACTGTCTGTCGTATGGCACATCTTTAATAATAGTATATCTTGGACCGCAATTTGTGCAGTTAATAAAAGGATGTCTGTATCGCCTGTCATCCGGGCAGAAAAGCTCCTCCAGGCAGTCTTCGCAAATGGAGACATCAGGCGAAATTAGTACATTCCTTTCATCCTCTCCGTGGCTGAGATCAATTGCGAAATCCTGATACGACACATATTCCTGAAAAAGATTCTGGTCATCGGTGTCAACATCCTCAACTTCAATGGAAGTAATTTTTGAAAGGGGAGGGGGGCTTTTTTCGATTGCAGCAGTAAAAGACGCAATATTATCCCGGCTGGCTGCGGCCTTGATGAAAACACCCTTAGAGGTATTCGATACACGACCTTTTATGGAATGTTTTTGTGCAAGCTGGAACACAAAGGGGCGAAACCCCACACCCTGGACAATACCCCTGACACGGATATTTACTGCCGTGTTGTCTGGGTTCATAGAGCACAAGTCCTCTGCAATATAATGGTTGTCCAGCGATCTGTTGATGTGACGACCAGTTTTTGAAAGATTTGCTGTTTATGTTGAAGTTTTTGCATGGGTATTATGCCAATTGTTTTATGATATGTCTGGCCAGATGTTCATCTATTTCACGATGTCTTGGGATTGGTTGTTTTTTGCCAGTTGATGGGTTTTTATATAAATCATGGTTGCTACCGTGTCGAATAAGTAAACACCCATTATTTAAAATTTTCTTAATGAGATCTTTTCGTTTCATATAGTAAAGGCGAGTTTTTTAATTTGATGTTGCTGAGGAACATCTTCCATAGTCATTAGAATAAATGCTTCTTTCATATTTTCTTCTAATTCCTCCAGTGTTTCGCCTTGGGTCATGATTTCAGGATGCTCAAATAATTTGCCCACCCAAAATTTTTCACTTTTCCAGTAAATCATATTCATTTCCATAATGAACCTCCAGTTTTTGATATTTTATCATACCAAAAAACATAAAATTTTTCAATAACTGTAGCAAGTATTTCTGGATCATTCGCAGGGGCTTTCAAGGGCCTTGCCGGAAAGCCATTTTTGTATCATAAGTTCGGTAAGGATAACTTTTTCGCCTGATTTTTCTGCGGTTATCAGCAGAAGCCCCAATGCCATTGCCGAGTTATTCCTGTCGCCGATTAAAGCGTAAATTTTAGCACTGCGTTTGAGAAAGCCGGAAGCCTTTGCATACTCCCCCATTTCATTGGCGATTTCACCCAGGGCAAAAAGTCCGTCAGCCATACCTTTATAATAGCCTGTGGTTTTGTCGGCTTTCAGGGCAGTAAGAAAATATTGCTCTGCTTCATTAGTTTTTGCAAAGGCCAGTTTTAAATTGCCCATGGCAAAGTTTATCGCTGCAAATTCCGAGCTATTGGAAGGATCAGCCTTCCTGAGTGCCGATTTCAGGACTTTTTCAGCTTCTTCAAATTCCATTTTTTTTGTATGGAGAACACCCTTATTAATAAGAAGCGGAATGTAGGAGGAAGTTGATTTTTTTTGAAAAGCTGATGCATCTTTCAAGGCTTTTTCAGCTTCATTAAATTGTCCAGTCGCAATAAGAGCTGCTGCTTTGTTAGAAAGAGCCTGAACCTGATTAGCAGTATCTCCGGCAGTGGCAAATAAATCAAGTGCCTCATCATAGAAAAGAAGAGCCTGCGCTGCCTCTCCCTGGATTCTGTATACGTTTCCCATGTTGTTAAGGCTTATTGCCGCACCAATCAAGCTGTCTGCTGCGGTGTAAAGTTCATTTGCTTTTGTAAAATGAAAATACGCTCTGGTAAAGCAACCCTTTCTATACCAGGTAATCCCTTTCTGAATCTCTTTGGTCCCTGCGATACTATCACGATTAATCGTTTTTTTGGTTTGCTTAACACCTGCGCAGCCAAAAATAAAACCGCAAAGAAAAAGGAACGAGAGAAGTATTGACAGGTTTTTTTTCATTTTTCTATCCGATTTGTTTGATGGGTTCACAGTATATTCTAATTGTTACTGTTTTGCTTGAGAAATACAAACAATTCTTTAAATAAAGGACATTTTTTACTAACTTCAACTGGATCAATTTTTGACAATAAATATGGTGTGTGTATCGCCTTTGAATATCGAGATTTATCTTCAATGCTAATTTCTGTTGACTCTTGTAGAGCCTTTGACATTTTTTCATCACAAGTGTCCCGTGATGCATCGTAATTTCCAAAGGATTCTGGTGCATCAAAGGCAATATTTTTTTCTTTGCTTAACCAATGGCGCATTGCTGTATGCCTGTTGCGGAAATCAGGATGCAAGGCAATTGACCTGTTCCAGTCTGCGATAATCCATGATTCTATTTCCGGGGCTGCAAATCCAATATGCTTTTTTATATCTTTGGCTTCTTCCACAGAGTCGATTGTTTTTAAATATCTGGCTGTTTGCTCGGAACAATCCTTACAATTAAGATCATCAATCACTAAAATGATGTTGCATTTTTCAGATTCTATAAATGAATTTTTTAACCGCTTAGAAAAATCTTTAACAAATCCTTTTCCTGTTAAGCCGTATCCTTTCTGGCTTGTAACACCAGGCCTTGGCCCTGGTTTTTTTCGAACAGGTGACTTGCGCTCAAATCTATATTCAGGGAAATGTTTTTCAAAAAAAGGTACAAGCCCCCTGACTTCTGTTTCGCCACCGCCGGCGAAAAGCCAGACTACCACGGCCACCCCCCAACAGCCGGGTCTCCAACTCTATACAAATCCCCTAATTGCCAACCCTCATTAAGGCTTGCTTCAAGCTTATTTTTTGACAGATTTTTCATTGTAAAATGATTTTTGTCTTCAGATGAAAAACAGAAAACATTCTCAAGTTGATCGGTAAAATGATCCAGTAAGTCCGGGCTGTGTGTAGAAATTATCACCTGAGTTTTTTCGGATGCAGCTTTAATCCATTCCGCCAGAACAGGCATCCATGAGACATGTATACCTAATTCAGGTTCATCAATCACAAGCAGAGCAGGAAGGTGCGGCGACAAAAGCATAGTTGCCAGACATAGCATCCTTACTGCACCATCAGACAGCTCATTTAGATACAGGGCATCTTCATGCCCTTCAAAAAACCATTGTAAATTGATTGATCTTAACCCAGTCCTTGCGGGTCTTAATCTACGGGTAGTTGGGAGGATTGAACGCATGGCAGCATTCAGGGAATCTTCAAAATCAATATTCTGCTGAATTAGATTTTCAACAACCAAAGCAAGGTTGTCACCTGATTTTGATAAGTAAATGTCACTTGGGCCGATTTTTGGTTCAGCGTTTTTGATTTTATCTAAATCCATGTTGTTGGAATTGTAGAAGTGCCAGTTGGCTATGTCGTCTAAGATGGCATTATTTGGAGCCACTGATCCAAGTACTAACTTATTATTTGAAATTTTTGAAACATTTTCAAATGACATAGGTTTTTCACCAGGACTATTAAAAAAGCCGATAACACCAGTGCCAATTTCTTGATCATGAACTTTATAATAGCAAAAGGGATCATTTTTCTTTTTTTTAGAGTCAGATAAAGATTCATAATTTATTGTTACTTTAGAATCTTTCGCACCTACAAATAATTTTAAATCAAGGTTCAATCCGTTTGGGATTTCTTCTGTTGGAGCAAACCCATAGGAAAAGCTGATGTCAGAAGGAGGAGTCAGGCTTTTATCCAGGGCATTTGATCCTCCGGATTGAGCAACGGCATTCTCAAATTTACTTATTTGTTCGGTTTCCGTACCGCCATAAATACAGTTTTTCAAAAACTGTAGTATTGAAATAAAATTACTTTTGCCCGAACAATTCGGGCCGATAAAAATATTTAAATTCTTTAACTCAACACCGTCTTGTATCTGTAAGTTTTTGAAATTTTTTGAAGATATTAAATCAAGACTAAGTTTTTCCATAATAAAAGCCTTATTACTTTTAAAAAATTTTGGTTTTTTTGGGGTGATCCAGTAGCCGAATCAGAACTACTACAATATCAAATATTTATCATTCAGCGACCCGATAGTCAAGGAGAAATCAACGAAACCGTTGACTTTCAAGGGCTTCAAGGCCTATTATGAACATTATCCCGATGGTGAGGGATTTTGGTTAACAGGAGTATTAAACTATTTTGTCAAATCAGGACACAGGGACAAATGGATCAGGACTTATCAGTATTTCAGGAAAAACTCGGCTATCAGTTCGGCGACCTCAAGGGGCTTCACGAGGCTCTGCGTCACAGTTCCTATGTGAATGAGATCAATGAATACGGACTTACCGACAATGAGCGGCTTGAATTTTTAGGTGATGCCGTGCTTGATCTGGCAATCAGCCATATGCTCATAAAGTACTATGGAAATGTTAATGAAGGCGATCTTTCCAGGATGCGGGCAAATCTTGTAAACGAGCAAAGCCTTGCAAAACTGGCAAAAAAAATATCCCTGGGCGATTTTCTTATACTTGGGAAGGGTGAATCCCTTTCAGGTGGTCGGGAAAAATCCTCCATACTTGCCGATGCATTTGAGGCCGTTCTTGCAGCCATATACCTTGATGCTGGTTTTAGCAAAGTTTTTATTGTTATTGAGAAGCACTTTGGGCAATTGATAGAATCTGCAAGGGAGCCTTTTCTTAACCTTGATTACAAAAGTACCCTGCAGGAACGCGCCCAGGCAATGTTTAAGGAAACTCCGGTCTACCATGTAATTGAAGAATCCGGCCCGGATCACGACAAGAGATTTACTGTTGAGATAACCATTAACGGTAAACCCGCGACTGGCACAGGCCGAAGCAAAAAATCCGCTGAACAGGCTGCTGCCAAAAATGCCCTGGAAATTTGCTGGTAAAATGAAAATACTTCTTATCCATCCCTGGTATCTCTCGGATCGCATAGATGAGACAGATGTTTCAGCTATTCCAATCGGGCTTTACTATCTTGCAGCCAACCTCATTGAAAATGGGCATGAAACATATATCCTCAACTGCTGGGACAGGCACGGCGGTCAAAAAGCCCTTGAAGATGCCATCCACAAAGTTTCCCCGGATGTACTGGGGGTGTCAATATTTCACGCCAACCGATGGGGCGGAATTGAAGCTGCACAAGTCGCCAGGAGTATCAACGCAGATATTAAAATAGTTTTTGGCGGTATCGGAGCAACATTTTTATGGGACTCACTCCTTGAGAACTTTAAAGAAATTGATGCTGTTATAAAAGGTGAAGGTGAAATACCTTTTTCCGCTTTTATAGATTGCCTGGAGAAGGGAACCGACTATTCCAGTATCCCCGGCCTTGCCTGCAGAAACAATGATGGTAAGCCTATTGCAAATCAAGTCGGCCCTTTTATTCAAGACCTTTCTACCCTTGCCGACCCTGCACAATATTTTAAATTTCAGCACACAGCACTTTCCAGGGGCTGCCCCCATGCCTGCAATTTCTGTGGTTCCCCAGGTTTCTGGAAAAGAAATGTCAGATTTTTTACGCCTGAATATTTCACAAATCAGCTTGAATTGCTATATCGCAGCGGGGAACGATTTTTTTATTTTTCTGACGACACATTCACACTCAAAAAAAATCTTGCGATTGAGGTATGCAGGCAAATAATCAATAAAAAACTCGACATCTCATGGCAGGCCATTTGCCGTGTGGAAAACATCGACGATGAAATCATCAAATGGATGCGGAAAGCCGGGTGCGGACAGATCAGCTTTGGTATTGAAAGCGGATCAGACAAGGTAAGGCAGCTCATGGGGAAAAAATTCTCCAACAACCAGGTAAAAAGGGCCTTTGAGCTTACCCGCAAATACGGCATCCTCCCCCGTGCATATTTTATTTATGGCTCAAAGGGGGAAAACAGTACTGCTGTTGATGAAACAGTTGCTTTAATAAAGGAAGCAAAACCTTTGGGTGCAGTCTTTTATATGATGACATTATTTCCCGGAACAAAAATGTGGGAAGAGTCCTGTGCCAGCAACAGTCTTCCTGAAAACATGTGGCTCGAAGAAACCGATGACCCCGGAATTGATGGGCCCAGGATTGAGGACTGGCCATATTTTAAAACAGATCCCACAATGACGCTCGATAGCGTGATTGACGCAGGCGACACAATAAAAGAAGCGTTTTATGAAAATCTTCATGATTTCGCATCAGCCATTGATTTGGTTGATGATAAAGAGTTTAAGCCCCTTCACGCTGATTTTTTGTCAAAACTTGCAATGACCTTCGACCTTGGGGATTACTCGAAAATTCCAGAAATTCGAGAAAAGGAAAAGACCGCCGAGTTTTTATATTATCGCTCACTCGACTATTCACACAACATCCGGGCATACCTGGGCCTTGGTATACTCCTCCAGAAACAGAGGAATTACACCGCATCAATTACAATACTCGAAAAAGGGCTAGAGGAGTTTCCAAAAAACCAGGAACTTTCCATGTGTCTGGGAGTGTCGTATATGAATATGGGTAATTTTACGCTGGCCCTGGAAGTCCTGGAATGTTGCGTCAATGTACCAGATGCAGAAAATCTTATCGAAACCTGCAAAGAACAATTAAATATGCAGAAAATTAGCCCTGAATAAGCGAAAAGCCTGTAATTCAATAGAAATAATATTTTATCAGCTCATGGTAGCTTGAAATTTTTATAAATAATAGCATTCTCCAGTTTTCATTGCTTTATGTTTTAGTTGTTGGATTGAAAAGATGGGGTGAATATGCGAATATTTTTCCAAAAAATATCAAACAACCCAAAAAATCCTCCTGAGGTACCGTTAATCAATTTTGAAAAACCTTTTCATTTTTGGTAAAAATGCGTTGATTTGGTCTTAATTCTTTCTCATTTTTAAGTGTTTTTATGTCAGAAATAGGATTATTTCGTTTATTCATTAGTTATAGTATAAAAGTTGTAAATTCAAAAATAGATAAAAGAAGTTAATGCATAAATATGCTATTTTAGGCTTGGGTTGATATAAATTTTCACTGTAATGTTAGTACAAATACCTATGGATGTTATAAAAAAACCAGTTACAGTATGGGCGGAAATATTTTGTTGAAAATGTAATTATATGAACTGGCAAAATGAAATTATACTTAGTAAAGATGTAATATCTCTA
>JAOZSB010000344.1 GCA_029939895.1 Desulfobacterales bacterium | reverse complement strand
AATAATAACATATAATTATATATAGGTATAGCACTTAAATAGAATAAAAGAAATGACAGGTACAAAAATTAAGAAAGAAAACTGGAGAGCGCACCTGAAAAGTTGATACGCTCAAAAAATTATTAATTTACATGGAAAAAAATCAATCAATACCATAGAGCTTGAGCGTATTTGTAAAAACAGTTTCAGCAAGCTCTTCTTCAGCCTCTTTTCGTACCTGTGCGAGTTTCACAATAACAGACCTGACAAATGCTGGCTCGTTGCGGCGGTGTTTGTTTTTTTCTGGGGCAGGGGTCAGGTATGGAGCATCTGTCTCCACCAGGAGGCGGTCTGCGGGTACATGTTTTACAAGTTCCCGGAGTTTTTCGCCGCGGGCCTTTATTGTAATGATGCCGGTTACGCCAATATACAGCCCCATGTCCAGGTAGGCTGAAAGCTCGGCCCGGTTGCCGCTGAAGCAGTGAACTACTCCACCCTTTGCGCCTTTGTATTCGCTCTTGAGAATCTGGAGAAATCTTCCCTTTGATTCCCGCTCGTGGAAAATTAATGGCAGCCCCAGCTCAATGCCTTTGTTTATTTGTACTGAGAACCATTTTTCCTGAACATCTTTTGGGGAATACATTCGGGCAAAATCAAGACCTGTCTCACCCCATGCCTTTACCTTGGGGCTTTGGGATAGTTTTTCAAGAAAGCGGATAACCTCGGCACTGCAAGTTTTAGCAGCGTGTGGATGAACCCCTACCGAAGCATATACGCCCTCATATTTTTCAGCTAAAAAAACACATCGTTCAGAGCTGTTGCTGGTTATGCCAACGGTCATCATTTTTTCTACGCCGTTTTTTTCGGCATTTTTTATCATTGCGCTTAAATCTTTTTTAAATGATTTGTCATCTATATGACAGTGGCTGTCGAAAATTTTCATAAAAACTCCAATAAACTTAGATTATCCACATGGTCAGGTTGTGAAATTAGCAAAAATACTCAAGTTAAATTTATGGTTCAGGTTTTAATACTTTTTATTAATGATTCAATGACTGTGAATCTTTTTACTTTCGATAGCATTGTGAACAGTGATAATCAATATTAAGGTTGATTTAATTTTTGTTTTGAACATATACT
Source organism: Desulfobacterales bacterium (assembly GCA_029939895.1). GTDB lineage: Bacteria > Desulfobacterota > Desulfobacteria > Desulfobacterales > JAOZSB01 > JAOZSB01. The sequence continues at coordinate 3,777 of JAOZSB010000344.1, read as the reverse complement.
CAAAAATAGAAGTTGCTTTTGCCTGATTGTGGGCGATTTATGACGATTGAAAACCAAATTTTAATAAATGACAGGGCTTTTGAGGGAACTCAAAGGTGTTTTTTTTAAAATTTATATTGAACCAGGTTGAATCTTATTGTATTGTAATTTTTATTTTTAAATTTTTGAAACAGACTTGTTTTTATAATATTTTTCGGGCAGTGCTGTCTTCCTGAAGTACAGCCTTTTATTATTCAAAGTAGGTGGATTAAGGTTTTAAGTCACGTGATAGTCTATGGACTTTCAGGCCATAGTGGTTGACTTAGCATTCACAATTTCACTCCCGGAGGTAGTTCAATGTTTAAAATTGTTAGACGTGAAGAAATGGCCGAGGGCACAGTCGTATTGAATGAAATCGACGCACCCCTGATTGCAAAAAAGGCCAAACCCGGACAGTTCGTGATCCTGAAAGCGAATGAAACCGGGGAGCGCATCCCCCTGACCATGGCAGACACAGACCCGGAAAAGGGTACTGTGACAATTATTTACCAGATTGTAGGTAAATCTACTGCTATTTTTAAAACTCTTCAAGTCGGAGACGGATACCAGGACGTAATCGGTCCCCTGGGAAAACCGACGCATCTGGAGAAACTTGGCACAGTGGTTTGTGTTGGCGGCGGCACTGGTGTTGCTGTTTTGCATCCCATAACAAGGGGATTAAAAGAAGTCGGCAACGAGGTCATAGGAATAATCGGAGCAAGGAACAAAGAGCTTCTTATACTTGAAGATCACATGAAAGACGCATCCCACGAACTTAATGTCTGTACAGACGATGGCTCATACGGACACCACGGTTTTGTGACCGACATCCTTAAAAAGACTTTGGAAGAAAAAGATGTCAAACTGGTTGTGGGTATTGGTCCTGTTCCAATGATGTGTTTTGTTGCAAAAATGACCAAGGAGTACAACGTCAAAACTATGGTAAGTCTTAACCCCATTATGATTGACGGAACAGGTATGTGCGGCGGATGCCGTGTATCGGTTGGCGGTGAAACCAAATTTGCATGTGTTGACGGCCCGGAATTTGATGGACACGAAGTTGACTTTGATGTCCTGATGAACAGGTTGCAGTCTTATACAAATGAGGAACAAGAGTGCTACGATGAATACTGCACCATGCAGACTGCCAAGTAGCCCTTTTACTATTATACAAGCTTAAAAGCCCGCGATTTGTTCTAGCGAAAAATGGAGGAAGATATGGCTGAAGAAAAGAAAAAGAAAGAAAAAATTCCACGGCAGCCCATGCCTGCACAGGAAGCAAAAGTAAGAGCCAGAAATTTTGAAGAAGTTCCTTTTGGTTATTCTTCGGAAACCGCCATGAAGGAAGCAGCAAGGTGTATTCAGTGTAAAAAACCGGCATGTGTGGATGGTTGTCCGGTTGGCATTGATATTCCAGGATTTATAAATCTTGTCAAAGAAGGTGAATTTACAAAGTCAATCAGCAAAATATGGGAAATGAATACACTGCCGGCGGTTTGCGGAAGAGTATGCCCACAGGAAATTCAATGCGAAGGTAAATGTATTGTAGGTAAAAAAGGTGCCCCAGTGGCAATTGGTAACCTGGAGCGTTTTGTTGCTGATTATGAAAGAGAAAAACGCCTTGCCCCTGCTCCTGAAAAAGCAGCTTCAACTGGTAAAAGAGTCGCAGTTGTCGGCTCTGGCCCATCTGGATTGACAGTAGCATCCGATCTTGCTGCCAAGGGCCATGAAGTGACAATATATGAGGCATTTCACAAACCGGGCGGAGTACTTGTGTATGGTATCCCCGAGTTCAGACTTCCAAAGGATATAGTTTTTTCCGAGGTTGCCGGGCTGGAAAGCATGGGTGTGAACCTGGAGATGAATGCAGTTATTGGAAGAACCAAAACTCTTGATGAACTTTTTGAAGAAGGGTTCGATGCCATATATGTTGGCGTTGGCGCAGGACTGCCCACTTTCATGAATATCGAAGGTGAAAACCTGATTGGAGTATTTTCTGCAAACGAGTACCTCACAAGATCCAATCTCATGAAGGCCTACTTGTTCCCTGAGTACGACACCCCTATCATAAAGGGTAAAAATGTCGTAACAATGGGCGGTGGAAATGTTGCCATGGACTCTGCAAGAACAGCCTTAAGGCTTGGCGCAGAAAGATCCATAATCGTCTATCGTCGTTCCAGGGAAGAGCTTCCTGCAAGGACCGAAGAGGTTCATCATGCAGAAGAAGAGGGTGTTGAATTTCATTTCCTCACCAACCCCACAAAGTTTATGGGAGACGAAAAGGGTCGCCTCAACAGTATGGAATGTCTGAAGATGGAGCTTGGCGAGCCAGATGCATCGGGCAGAAGAAGGCCGTCGGCTATTGAAGGATCAGAATTCCAGATGGAAATTGATCTTGCTGTTATAGCGATTGGAGCTGGAGCAAATCCGCTTCTGACACAGTCAACCGAAGATCTCAAGCTCAACAAGTGGGGCTACATTGATGCTGATGAGGCCACCGGTAAAACCAGTAAAAAAGCAGTCTGGGCAGGCGGTGACATCGTGACCGGCGCAGCAACCGTTATCCTTGCAATGGGTGCGGGTAGAGCGGCAGCCGACTCAATGCACGAGTACCTTACTCTGGGCTGGTAGAAAATAGTAATTTATAAGGGGGAGTAACCATTTTGAAATTTCAGGGCGCTCCCCCTTTTTTTTGTATAACATTTGAATTAGTTGTGCCATGAGCTACCTTTTTAGTTTTAAAGATGCCCAGGTTTTTGAAAACCTGCTCAATGACCCTGTATACAGGCGTGTTCTGGATATGGAGCATGGCCTGTTGATGGATATGCTTAAACCCATCAGGGGCAGCAGGGTTCTGGTTATTGGCTGTGGTGTCGGGCAGAGCCTGGTTCCTTTAAGAGACGCTGGTGTTCTAACCACTGGCGTGGATTCATCCCGCCATATGCTTGATTTTGCAAAGACCCGCCTTGGCAACACCGTTGACCTGCACAAAAGCGAATCCGAAGAACTTCCCTTTGAAGATAATTCCTTTAATTATGCTGTTATGATGGTCTCTCTGGAATTTACAAAATATCCTATGAAAGCCCTGAGAGAGGCATGTCGGATAGCAAAGGACAAACTTTTTATCGGAATAATTAACAAGGGATTGTTTGTTAAAAAAAGCATGCGCATAAAGTTTTGTCAGGAACAATACGACAATGCCCATTTTTATAAAGTTGCAGCAGTAAGACAAATGGCAAGGGAGATAATGGGAAACGTTCCAATTGAAACAAGAACAGCCTGCCTTTTCCCTGTATCAGACGGAAAAATTGCCATGTCTCTGGAAAATTCTGCAATGATGCAAAAATTCCCATTTGGCACATTCGGTGGAACTCTTGTGACACTTAATCCAACCTATAGAACAAGGCCGCTGACCCTCAAGTCAGCGACTGGCAAATCTTCAGCCGCACCAGTAGCAGGGCTGACATCAGATGTCCTCAAGGAATAAACCCGATGGAAGCATATCTTTATAAAAAGGGCAATAACGGGAAAGTAGAGTGCATGCTTTGCGCCCACAGATGCACCATAGCAGAAGGCAGACGTGGAATTTGCGGTGTTCGGGAAAATAAAGGTGGAACCCTTTACACCCTGGTTTATGATAAGGTGGTGGCAAGAAACGTGGACCCAATTGAAAAAAAGCCTCTTTTTCAGTTTTATCCAGGAACCCTGTCATACTCAATTGCAACGGTTGGGTGTAATTTTAAATGCACATTTTGTCAG
>JAOZSB010000343.1 GCA_029939895.1 Desulfobacterales bacterium | reverse complement strand
TTAGGAGATATTTAATGGACATAATAGCACCGTCTATCCTTTCGGCGGATTTTTCAAAACTGGGAGAGGAGATAACAGCTGTTGTCGATGCTGGCGCAGACTGGATACATATTGATGTGATGGACGGGCATTTTGTCCCCAATATTACTTTGGGCCCTTTTATTGTTCAGGCCATCAGGGCAGTAACAGACTCGGTGTTTGATGTGCATCTTATGATTGAAAATCCAGATCAATATGTAGAAGATTTTGCAAAGGCAGGGGCAGATTATATCTCGATTCATGCAGAAGCAACGGTTCATCTCCACAGGTCTGTTCAGCTTTTGAAAAGTCTTGGGGTTAAGGCTGGCGTAGCCTTGAATCCGTCAACATCACTTTCAGTTCTCGAATGGGTATTAGAGGAACTTGACTTTGTAGTTCTTATGAGTGTAAATCCCGGGTTTGGCGGGCAAAAATTTATCACCAGTACACTCGATAAAGCCAGGGCGCTAAAGGAGATGATAAAACAAAAGAATTTATCCAAAATTATTCAGATTGACGGTGGCGTGAACAATAATACGATTAAGGAAATCGCAGCCGCTGGAGTTGATTCTTTTGTTGCAGGCTCCGCAGTGTTTGGAAGCGATGACTATGCTGCAACAATAAAGGGTTTTAAGGAAAAAATAAGGGCAGTGAAATAAACAAGTTTGCAACTGGAATAGTACGCAGCTGCCTTTAAGAAAAGACAAAGGACTATGAAATGAAAAAAATTCTTGTGATACATGGACCAAATCTGAATATGCTGGGAAAGCGTGAGCCGGATGTCTACGGTGCTATAACTCTTGCACAGGTAGATGAGGCAATCGCGAAAAAAGGAAAAGAGCTTGGTGTTATCATAGAGTCCTTTCAGTCCAATCATGAAGGGGCCATTGTCGAAAAAATCCAGGAGATGTATCCCGACATTGACGGTTTGATAATTAATCCTGCGGCATACACGCATACCAGCGTGGCTATACGTGATGCTCTTATGCTTGTGAGTGCACCGATAATCGAGGTTCATATATCTAACATATATAAGCGGGAGGCATTTCGCCATAAATCATATATCTCGGATATTGCAATGGCATCCATGTGTGGATTTGGAGTGAAGGGTTATGTTCTTGCACTCGAGGGATTATGTGTAGCTATTGAGGGTGAAACAGTTATATAAGCCTTTTTATGCACTGGTGTTATAAGTGTTTTGGGTTGTTTAAGAATTGAATATGACCTTTGAATTATCCGATTATTTTTTGTATACCAAAAAAGAATATTGAAGTTTATTTATTTTTGTGTAATAGATGAGTATAAATAAATTGAAAATTTTGTTTGCAGTTAAAAAGGTTTCCGAATCGATAATTGATTTTTTTTTAGCATGTTAAGGCTTTAGGTTCTTATCCGCTGGTATGTGTAATAGTGATGCGGTGTATATAGACCTTTGGCAGGTGAAGCGATAAGTTGACGGTGTTAAATTATTGTTTTAAGTTGATAATATCGTATAATATCAGTCTTTTGTTAAGAAAGGAGCATCATTGTGAATCGAAGCATTCAGACCAAATTGATTATGTCGATCGTTGCAGTTACAACGTTCATTCTAATCCTCTCCGGTAGCTGGGATTACGTTACCACAAGTAAAGAAATGAAAATCGAGCTGGATAACATGGCGGGCAATACTGTAGAACGACTTGCTAAAAATTTGGTTTCACCTTTGTGGGACGTTGATGAGGCTCAGCTTGAAGAGGCTGTGCAATCGGAAATGCTTGAAAAAAGAATCTTTGGCGTACTGGTTAAGGATCCTGCTGGACAAAAAATCACCCTCGGCAAAAAAAGGGATGAAAACTGGGAAGTTGTTACAACAATGGCAACAATCGAGGAAGCCCAGATAATGGTTCCTAAAGACATTGAAAAGGATGGCGAAAAACTCGGTGTCGTGGAGATCTATATCAGTACCAAATTCATGAGTGAAGCACTTTCCAAGTCTGGAATAACAATTGGGTTAACGATTATTATCCTGAATGCAATTTTGGGATCAGCTGTTTTTTTGATTACCAGAAAAGTTATTGTTACGCCTATTAATGTCGTACGTGTAGGACTAAAGGATATTGCACAGGGCGAAGGTGATCTAACCATGCGTCTTGATGTAAAGAGCGAGGATGAGGTTGGCTCACTTGCGAAATGGTTCAATACCTTTATGGGTAAGTTGCACGAAATAATAAAAGATATTTCTCAAAACTCAGACACCATTAATCAGGCCTCAGCAGTACTTTTTGAACTGTCCGAGCAGATGACTGAAGGAGCCGACAGTATGTCTGCGAAATCAGGTATGGTCGCAACTGGTGCTGAAGAGATGAGTGCCAATATGGTATCTGTTGCAGCAGCAATGGAGGAAGCGTCAACTAATATAAGCCTTGTTGCAGCGGCGGCTGAGGAAATGAATGCTGTTATCAATGAAATTGCTTCTAACAGCGAAAAAGCAAGAACAATTACCGGCGATGCTGTAGGCAAGGCAAGTAGCGCATCTGAAAAGGTTGGTGAACTTGGCACTGCTGCCCAGGATATTGGAAATGTTACAGAAGTTATTAACGATATTTCCGAGCAAACCAACCTGCTTGCACTCAATGCTACCATTGAAGCTGCAAGAGCTGGCGAGGCTGGCAAGGGCTTTGCCGTTGTTGCAAACGAAATCAAGGAACTTGCAAAGCAGACTGCCGAAGCTACCAAGGAAATAAAGAGCAAGATTGAAGGCATCCAAAACACTACCGCTGGAACCGTTACAGAAATTAGTGAGGTCTCGACTGTCATTAACGACATCAACGAAATCGTTGCAACTATTGCGACTGCTGTTGAAGAGCAATCGGTAACAACTAAAGAGATCGCAAACAACGTGGGACAGGCATCTGATGGCATTGGTGAGGTTAATGAAAACGTGTCCCAGGCCACTACGGTTGTTAACGACATTACCAAAGACATTGCCGAGGTAAGTGTGTTTGCCAACGACATGTCCAGTAGTAGCGGTAAGGTTAAAACAAATGCAGATGAACTCTCAACACTTGCAGGCCAGCTTAAGGGCATGGTAGGAAAATTTAAGATATAGAGTATAAATGAAATACTTTTTCAGGGCCGTTTTTCTTTAAGTAAAGAAAAACGGCCTTTTTTTCTGGCGAAAAATTGATTTTGGAAGTTTGTTAACTTTGTGAATTACAAAAAAGGTTTTTTATTTTTTCTCTGTCGGGAAGCCCATCATCTGTCACTGGAAAATTATCTGGAAACTCAGCGTAGCCGGGCTTTTTGAAACTTGCTATCTTGCTTGCAACAAATTCAGAAAGCTCCTCCAGGGTCAGGGTTTGACCTTTTTTTAGTTTGCAGACAGCTTTTATGCCTTCCTTCCACTTTGGATCGGGCACTCCAAACACTACAACCATTTCTACGGCTGGATGCTCCATGATCACATTTTCAACTTCTGCTGGATAAACGTTTTCACCGCCTGGTTTGATGAGTTCTTTTTCGGGTTTTCTTCCATTATAAAATAAGAAACCATTTTCATCAAAACTGCCTAAATCTCCTGTGTGATGCCAATTATTTCTAAAGGTGTGCCTGGTCTCTGCATGAAGGTTCCAGTACCCATTGAATACAATAGGCCCGCGTACTGCAATTTCTCCTACGTCACCGGATTTTACAACATGCCCCTGATCGTTAAAGAGCCTTACATCCGAAAGAAGGACCGGCCTTCCTGCAGAACCTGGGCAGTCGTTGTGCCTGCCTATTGTTGCAATTGCTGAAGTCTCGGTTTGGCCGTAGAGGACGTGAAAAACACCACCAGTCAGGGATTGGTATTTTTCTATGATTTCCGGGGTCTCTATGCCGGCTAATCTGGTGAGGGATGCAAGGGAGCAATTCGACTTGCTGGCTGCATCCATTATTGCACTTAAAATCGGGGTGAAATCAAAAAAATACGAGACTTTTTTCTTTTCTATGATTGCAGCAGCTTCATCAGCATCAAACGATTGCATGTTTACTGTTTCCGCACCTGCATAGAACGCTGAAAATGTAATAAAAAGGCCAGCAGCGTGAAATAGCGGGAGGATAGACATGTGGATGTCGTGTATCCCGATATTCAGGTTGTGAATAAAATGAATGCTTCCTGAAACAATATTGCCATGTGAGACAATCGCACCCCGTGGCTTTCCAGCTACAGCTGCTGTATGCATAATAACAAGGCTGTCATCTGGGGTGGCTGCTACTGGTTGGAAATCGTCTTTGGTTATTAAAAGTGAATCAAAATCTTTGAATGTGCTTTTGCAAGGCTCCAGGCATATATAGTTTTTTATGGATGTAAGGGCTTTTGAATTTGCAATGAGCATTTTTTCATACTCTGAATCTGCAAATATTGCAATAGGTGTGCAGTCGTTTATGTTGAGTACGATTTCGTCGCTTGAAAGTCGCCAGTTCAATGGAAGCACAATCGCCCCAATTGCCGAGGCTGCAAGGTACACGATAAAATACTCCAGACTGTTTTTGCCCAGTATGGCAATGCGGTCTTGTTTTTTTACGCCCAGGTTTGTCAGGCCGGCAGCCAGTGCCATTGCTTTTTTTTCGATTTGTGAAAAGGTCACGGATTTGTCATGTGATGCTTCGGTCCAGGCAATTTTGTCAGGAAAAAGAGCCGAGTTTCTTTTAACAATATCAAAAAGTGTCATGCTGTGTAGTTGATCCATAAATATAAGTCCCGGGTGTAAATACTACTTTGTATTGATGGAGTTGTTGATTGCATTAAAAATTTTTACAATCATGATTCCAAAGGTGAGTATTGTGTAAAAAGGGTAATACTGTTTTATTACGATAACCCAGTAGTGTCCCGTTTAACTTTTTAGAATAGCACCCAACGTGCTGTAATTT
>JAOZSB010000342.1:1569-4916 GCA_029939895.1 Desulfobacterales bacterium | reverse complement strand
AGTACAGATGTAGAGAGCGCCAATGTCCTGGCAGATCAGTTATCTTCGCAACTCACCCATTACGATTTTATCATTATTGACCCGCCGCCAACTTTAGGCACTTTGATGGTAACTTCTCTGGTTGCTGCTCGAGAGGTCTATATTCCAATGCCGCTGCATTTTCTAGCAATGGAAGGGTTGGCTGAAATGATGCAGGTTATTTATCGCCTTAACGCCGGTTTTAATCCCGATCTTCGTCTCGCTGGAATAATTCCTACATTTTTTAATAAAAACACCAGGACCGCCCGTGATATTAGCCAGGAGATAATAACCAATTTCGGACGCAACATGCTGTTACCAGGGATAAGAAACAATATCAAACTGGCAGAGTCTCCTGCCTTTAAGCAAACAATATTTGAGTATTCACCACGCAGCATTGGCGCTGTTGATTATAAGAAACTTGTATCTGAAATTTACACACAAAAAGGGAGTTCAATGTGATAAGCAATAAGCGCCAGCACACAGTTAAAACTCTCTAAAAGAAAGGTGCTCACATGAGTATCAATCCGGCAGATGTAAAAATTATTCTGGCTGAAGACGCAAAAACCATGCGGAAAAGTGAAGTTAAAATTTTAAATTCATTGGGCTACACAGACATTCTGGAAGCTGAAGATGGACTGAAGGCCAAGAAGCTTTTACAGAATAGAAAAGGAGTAAGCTTAATTATCGCTGATTGGAACATGCCTAATATGGGTGGTGATGAGCTGCTAGTTTGGGTTCGTCAAAAATCAAAAAAATTCAAAGAAATCCCTTTTATTATGGCAACTGCCCAATCCGATAAAGCGCAGGCGAACAAGGCAAAAGAGTCAGGTGTCACCTCCCTTGTTGCCAAACCTTTTACCGCAGAGGAACTACAAGCAAAGATTGAGCAAGCCCTTGATCCCAAGAGCACAAAAAAGAAATCTATCTCTCAAAAAGCTCGCACAAAAAGTCCTGCTCAAGAGCAAGTTTCATTAAGTCAGTTGTTATTTGATAAGGGAATTAGCCTGCCCAATAATATCAACCCTGACCAACTGCAGACCTTAGCCGATGATTTGGCAAAACTAGCGGCAGAAAACAATCTTCTAAAATTAGAAATAACAGACTTAAAGGAAGAGTTACAATACCTCAATAACACCGCCAACACCCTGTTCAAAAAAGGTGTACAATTTTTAAAAGACGAACAATTATTTGAAGCTGCTGGCAATTTCAATGCTGTCCTGGCTCTAGATCCCGAGAACATGAAGGCTTTAAACAATCTGGCAGTTATCTACTATGAGATGGAGATGTTTGAGGCGGCGAAGGAAACCTTCAAGAAAATTCTGCAGATTGACCCTGAAAATGAGATAGCCCAGGAAAACCTGGCGGATCTTGCCTGATTAACAGCCACTATAAAAATAGACAATGAGCAAACAAATGAAAACGTCAAAAGCGCCGATTATTGGTATTGACCTTGGCACGACTAACTCCCTGGTCTCTTTTACAAAAAAAGGCAGCCCCCGCATTATTCCAAATGAGCGTGGCAGCCGCACTACCCCTTCTGTGGTCAGCATTAAACCGGATGGTACAGAGATCATCGGAGAAATGGCTCGTAACCAGGCGGTGCTCAACGCCTCCCATACCGTTGCTAATGTTAAACTTGATATGGGGACAGACCAGACCAGAATATTAAATAATCGAAAATATCTACCTGAAGAGGTTTCAGGTCTTATTCTGGCACGGTTAAAAGAGAATGCCGAGATTTATCTTGGTCAGGATATTGAAGAAGCGGTAATCACTGTGCCTGCCTATTTTGATGACAACCAGCGCCGGGCAACCATGCAGGCTGCCGCCATGGCAGGAATTGAAGTCAAAAAACTCCTGAACGAACCCACTGCCGCTGCCCTTGCCTATGGACTGGGTGGCAAACGCCCAGATTCAAAAATGCTGGTGCTTGACCTTGGTGGCGGTACCCTGGATATCACCTTGATGGAGTACAAGGATAAAGCATTCAGGGTCAAAGCGGTGGGTGGTTCCACCAGTATAGGCGGCTTAAATTTTGATAAAAAAATTGTTGATCATATTCTGGCAGATTTCAACAACACCCACTCCTTTGATCTAAGTGGTGATAATGTTGCCTATCAGCAGTTGGTCATCCAAGCAGAAAAGGCAAAGGTAGATCTCTCCTCAGTTGATGAAACAACCATCATGATCCCCTATATCACCATGTCTGACAATGGACCTCTGCATTTGAATATGACTATTAGTCGGCAGATTTTTGAGGAACTTATTCAGCCAATCATGGCGGACATCAAGCAAATAATCCAGGCTGCTTTTAACAAATGTGGCTTAGGGCCGGAGTGGGTCGATTCAATTATCATGGTGGGAGGTTCCTCCAGAATCCCAGCTATTGAGACCATGATTCTTGATATAGTCGATCCGGAGAGAAAACGGGTTGACAGTGAAGAGTTAATCAAAAAAGCAATTAACCAGGATGAAGCTGTTGCTCGGGGCGCGGCAATTATGGCAGGTATCCTGGCCGGTGAAATAGATGATATTGAGTTTCATGATATTACCTCTCATGAACTAGGCATTTTGAACCATGAAGGTGAATTTGAGGTTCTGGTACCAGGCGCGTCCATCTATCCCATGGAAACCACCCGCCTCTTTACCACCGCCCATGACAATCAGGAGGAGGTGGTCATTGAAGTTATGCAAAAACGTGGCGCTGAAAACTTACAACTGGTCTCTTTAGGTAATTTTAGCCTCACCGTTACCAAAGGACAAAAAAAAGGTGTACCAGATATAGATGTTACCTTTGGCATTGACCTGAATGAACTGCTTACGGTATCAGCCCTCGACCTTGATACCCAGGAGAACGCAGAAATAAAAATAAACTATGCCCTAAACCTGCAAAGTGTCTAAGGCACAGTAATAAAACCAGCTATTTTACTTATATAAAACACCCCCAGGCTATAGATTTTAAAACAAAATTCTTTGAAAAAAATCAAAAAGCTGACAAATAGGAGAGTTATCATGGCGAAGAGATTAGCACGACCCGGTACAGGAATGGCAAGTAAGGCAGCAGGCGGTGACGAAATTAATGCTAAGCGGGATAATGCCAAGCGACTGGCCCAGGAAAAAGTGAAGGCCCGTACCCTGGCTCGCCAACAACAGTTGGCGGAGAGAATGGCCTCCGCCGTTGAAGAGATGGCGGCCTCACTAGACCAGGCAGGTGCCGCTTCAGAACAACTTGGCAGTAATATGGAGAATATTTCCAGTGCAGCAGAACAAGCATCTGCCGCAGCAGAAGAAACACGAAGCGCTGTTGACCAAATTCAAAAAGCATC
>JAOZSB010000342.1:0-1559 GCA_029939895.1 Desulfobacterales bacterium | reverse complement strand
TCAGTGGACAAAGGAGCGACCTTACAGGAGCTTTCTCGTACTACAATTGCTGATGTAGAAGCGTTAATTATTGGTGTGACAAGTTCAGCCGAGGCAAATGTCAGGTCTGCTGAGATGATTGAAGAGTTGGTTAAACAGTCAGACGAGATTGGTGAAATTGTTGCTGCAGTTGTTCGCATTGCAGATCAAACCAATCTTTTAGCTTTAAATGCCGCCATTGAAGCGGCACGGGCTGGAGAACATGGGCGTGGATTTGCCGTTGTTGCTGATGAGGTTAGGAATCTCGCAGAAACCTCGGAACAGAGCGCTAAAGGAATTCGTGGTGTTGTTGACGAAATACAAACCCAGGTTAAAGAGGTTGTCAGTGATGTACAAAAAGCTGGCGAACAGGCTCGTGAAGAGGTTGAAAAGGGAAAAAATATTAATGCAGGCCTCAGTTCTATCAATGAAGGTTTTACGGATGTTGCGGTTGGTTTTAACCAGATAAATGCGAGTTCAGATGTCACCTTGAGTGGGGCAAATGATTTCTTACAAGGGGCTGATGAAATAGCCAGTGGTGCTGAAGAGGCTGCAGGAGCAGCAGAACAAGCATCGAAGGCTGTGGTTGAATCCAATAAAGCATTTGCAGAAATGCAGGCAGCGGCTACTGAGCTTGGGGAACTGTCTGAAAGTTTGAAAAACTCAACAGACACTCAAAAATCAGCCGAAGAAGTTGCAGCAGCAGCAGAGGAATTATCTGCAAATATTGAGGAAGCTACCTCGGCATCACAACAGATAATGTCTGCCATTGAGCAAATCTCTAAGGCCGCAACGTTGCAAGATGAGAGATCGACTGAAGCAAAAGACCTTGCTGCCAAATTAGAAACAGCGGCAACCGAAATGGATACCGCAGCCCAAAATTCATTAGCAAAAATAGATGAAGTCAAAGAGCTTCTGAGTGTCAATAAAAAAGATATAGATACTATGATTGCTAATGTTGCCAGCGCTGCAAAGGCATCGGTTAATTCTGCCGCAAACATAAAGGTTCTTGATGAAAAAACAAATAATATTAACAAGATAGTTGATCAAATTGTAAATGTTACTTTGCAGACCAATATGCTTGCGGTGAATGGTTCCATTGAGGCCGCATGGGCAGGAGAGTTTGGCAGGGGATTTTCTGTTGTTGCCAGTGATATCCGTACATTGGCCAATGATTCCTCTCAGAATGCCGAAAAAATAAAAGATATGGTTCGCGCTATGCAGGCAAAGATAATTACCGTGGCTACAGATATTGAGACAGCTGGAACTACAGCTGCACAGGAGGTTGAAAAGGCTAAAGCTTCAACCGAAAATTTAAACATTATTGAGCGAGAGATTGATGTCATTCAAGAAGGAATAAGTGAAATTAGTGAAAATGTAACGGAATCAGTATCGGCTCTGGAACAGGCAAATAAAGCCGTTAAAGCAATATCGGAAGGAGCAGAAGAATCTCTTAATGCTTGTGATGAATCCGCCAAAGCAGCCGATGAAGGTCATAAGGGCATGGAAAATATCTCTGAAGCTATTGATGAGATTGCCAG
>JAOZSB010000341.1 GCA_029939895.1 Desulfobacterales bacterium | reverse complement strand
TTTTACGTTATCGTTTTGACCCCAAGTGGGTCATTTTTAGGTTATCGAAACTATCATACCGCAAAATTCATGGGCATCATATGCTTATAGTATGGCTGATGACATAGATTACTCAACGGTTAAAGACACTATCCAGCCTGACAATGATTCAAGTCGCCAGGACACATATTACAAAGTATGGAATATATTGTATGACTTGCAAAATAGAATATCATAGCTAAGGGAGACATTAGCGAAAAGTGTAGATATTCAGCATACAATTCTTGCTGAAAAGAACCATCGCCATCCTCTATGTATTTCGAAAATATATTTGAATAAAATTAGAGGCCATAACCATTCTGCCCAAGTCATGCCGGAGGGATTTTTAGATTTTTGCGTATAGGTATGCGTAGGCAAGAAATGTTAACTATTGTGAAAAAGTTAACATTGAGAGTTTTGTGTAAACGCACAATCCATAAGCATTGACGCTGAATTGCGCAAAAAACCCTGAAAAAGCCCTTGACTTAATGTTAAGTTTATGCCAACATGATATTAAAACTTAACATTTATGTGAGGTCAACCCACAAATTAAAAAGAGGTTATAAAGCATGAAAAGTGAAGAACGAAAAATCGGAATGGAAATAACAGGCCCAGCAAGTCAAATAAATGGATTTCGATATTTTTGGCTGAAGTATGTCAAAGGGTTTGAGCAATCCAAACATTGTGCAAGATGTTTAGTCGGATCATACAGTAAAAAAATCCACAAGACAGTTGAAACAAATGTGCCAATTGTTTTAGATGAGGTCAAAGATTTCGATTATTTGTATCTATGCGGAGTCAGCCCAAAATGGGAGACAAATTTACATATGGCATTAAAGCCAGTTGAAGGCGGAAAAGCCGTAGTTGAAACCTATAATGGGTTTAAAATAACAGTGCTTGGTGCGGAGCTATTACCAATTGATCCATTGCCTGATGGCTGGAACGGCATGACAAAAGAATTTACAACTTGTCGAAACTATCAATTTGGAGTGCAATATTATCAGGGTCAAAGAAGCGTCAATAATACAAATCACCCAGCAAAAGGAAGTCAGATCAAGGTTGATCCAATTAAAAACATAAAAGATGTGAAGACTATTAAAAAAATGCTGGCCAGCAACCCAAGAGATTTTTGTTTGTTCACATTCGGCATAAATACAAATTTGAGGGCAAGTGATTTATTGAGCATTAAGGTTGACATGGTGAAAGATTTGCAAATTGATGATGAAATCGTATTGAAAGAAAAAAAGACAGGTAAATTAAGAAGGATCACACTCAATAAAAATGTCATTGAATCAGTTCAAAACCTCTTGGACTCAAAAGAGTACAGGGATGATGAGTTTTTGTTCAAAACTCAAAAGAGCAATGTCTTAACAGTTCCATCAGTTAATAGGCTTGTGAAGGGCTGGTGCAAGGACATTAAGCTCAAGGGTAACTTTGGCAGTCACACCTTGAGAAAAACATTCGGATACCACCAGCGAGTGACCTATGGAGTAAGCCTTCCAGAGTTGATGGAAATATTTAATCATTCAACTCAAAAGCAGACTCTAACATATTTGTGCATCCAGCCGGAGGAAATTAAAAGCATATATTCAAAAAATTTGTTGTAGCTGGCACAAGGCCTATACACGTTATGATTGGTTTATTGAGGCAGAAAAAAATTAAATTTCTATGATCTGATTTCCTCCAACTTCTTTTGATTTTTTCCCCCTGAACCATTTTTCTTGATTTGAGTAAGGGGCAACAACAAGACCTAAACTATATTCGTGATTAAAAAAATTTTTTTGTGTTCTTTGGTCTGTATGACTGAAATATGCACCTGTATTGGGATGGCTGTGATACCAACCCACGACAAAAGCCCTTTCCTTTTCTGCTTGCTTATTGGCGATTTGCCAAATTCCTTGATACATTGTCAATGAAGTTGAGGTTGAGTGAAAATCCTCACTTAAATAAGCATCATGTATATGGATAGCAACTATTCCTTTTGTTAAAGATTCTTTGCTATAGACTTTCCCAACCAACAACCCTCCCATTTCAACTTTATTCTGAGCCAGTTGATGATATATTTTATCTTTAGTTATTTTTTTTATTAATACAACTGGTTCTGAAAGTGATAAGGTCAGCACCTTAATTACATCGACAAAAGTTAATTTTCTGGACAATTTTTGTAACGATTCCGATGTTATATCTGGTTTAACATTGTTCCACTTCATATTTTCACGTAAAAACTATTGTTACAATTAGGACAAACAATTGTTCCGTTTTTTCCTGAAGGGACTCTTAGTTTTTTTTTGCATAATTTGCACGAGATGATAGTTTTTGTTGATTCATTAGGCGATTCAACACTTTCCCATTTAATTTTTGGTTTTTTATTTTCTGTTATTGATATTAGTTTATCTGTAGGGAAATAATTCTTCTTCTGTTTTATGGCCTTTCTATACCATTTATTAGCTTGCTGATTGGCTGGTGAATCTTCGTCTACAAATATTGAGTCAAATGTTATTATCTGGATTATCCTTTTTACAAGTAGATCAAGGCCCTCCGTCATCAACCATTTTTGTCCAAAACAAATTTTACCTGAGCTATATACATTAGGATGAAAAATAGGTGTTGTAATCGTAGCCGTGGGTTCTTGAAAAGGATATCGACTTAGTAACTCGATTTTGACCTCTGTTATCTCTTGTACAGATTTTGGGTAGTCTTGTGATGGAGCCGTTGAGTAATGAAGGCGTAGGAAAATTTTTTTAGGAGGCCTTCCTTCCAACTTGATAATTTCAACACGCTTGTTTAATGATCGAGATAACGCTTCTATCTTTTTGATATCTTGATTGATTCTTCTTTCATAAGCACTCATAGTTAACCTGCCACAAGTATTGGTTGGATTTCTAAAATTTCACCATTTTTCACACCACCTGCCGAAAGAGTTTCAGTTGGGTTCAAAGTTTTTCCAGAGGTGCAGTTTACTATACTATAATCTGTGTCAGTAGGTAGTGACCAATTGTCTACAGACGCTTGAATGACATCTGCGGATGTGTGATTGGCATTAAGCTCCAATTCGGCTTTTCTTGTTTGGTCAGCGGTTCTAATGATTACTGATATTTCATTCATCACAATGCTCCAATTCAATAATTGTTAAAAATCCGTCCTGCTCGTACCTAATGAATTTGCAGGGAAGCTTTCTGTTTTTATACTTATTAAGTAATTCATCAATTGAAAAAATATCACTGATATCGATATTGACTGTCTGTTGGTTGCACTTTGGACAACATATTAACGTTGAATCGTATTTAGATGCCAAATCGAATATTATTTTGTCACTCGAATCACAATCAACACAACGAGTAGAAACCAATAAAGGATCGCTTGTCGTGATGGAGTGTGTATCTGAAATATGGTTTGATTTTAACGTGTTGCATATGTTAGATTTTGCTTTTAATATTTGATAGCTATTCGGAGCTAAGCTGCAATTAGGACAATTTTTATTTTTGCTAAACCCGCTTACTGTAGAATTGCCGGTGAAAGAATCAAAAAATATTTTTTTGGATTCTACATTGGGTAAATTTCTAAGAAGGCTCAATGCAAGTGAAGATGCATAGCTTCCAACTATACTTGATGTAATTATTGTTGTTGGTATCTTTTTCTCAATATATGATACCTTTTTTAGCCATCCACATGAAAATCTCTTTTGCATTTCCCTGTACACACCGGAAGGCAGATTGCACTCATAACAAGCCGTTTTGGGAATTGCATTAAACGGATATAATTCTACAACTCCATACTTGCTATCGATCCCCGTGTTTATGAGATTCGTAGACGTAATCTGGCATAGCTGATTCAATTTAATTCTTGCTTCGAAGTTATCAACGCAACAAAATATGGTGTTATAAGAAGATATTCTTTCAAATGATAGAGTGTCCCAAAAATCACCAAAGAATGCTATAGCAGAAATATTGGGATCAAGCTCCTTCACCCTTGCGGCTGCAACATCAACTTTAGCTTTTCCAACATCTTCCTCTCTAAAAAGAACACTCTTTGTTAAATTGTGTAATTCAATTATGTCAAAATCATATAAATCTAAGCTGCCAACACCCAATAAAGCCATATTTTTTGCGACCTCATTCCCAACTGCCCCGCATCCAATTATCGCAAAATTAGCTGATTCAACAAGCTCTTGTGGAAACCAATCAATTAAAGAATGTCGTTGATATCGATTTTCGCTCATCTGCCCTCTTTTAAAATTTGCTCCATTGCGGAGTTAAGTAGTTTGGCTACTTCTTCACAGTATTTAATCATGAAGGGATCTCTACCATCTGGATGATATAGTTTTATTCTGTTTAGGAAAGCCCTTTTAATTTCTTTTTTTGTTGAGGTCTCACTAACACCTAATAATTCATAAGGTGTTTTGGCTCTTAAAGATTCAATGTTATCTTTATAGTTGAGATTATATTTTTTCCATTTCATTATTTAACACTCAATAACATGGACTTTTCTGAAACTATTATTTCGTAACAATAAGTTGGATGATTTACAATCAACCCCCTCACTTTTATAGTTTTATCTTTAAGTCCAAATATATAGGGCCTGCCACCAACCTTTTTTATTGCATCCCTAAAAAAGACCAGCTTAAATCCCTTTGTCCATGATTTGCTTTCAAACATAACAGCAAAATCATTGCCACGCCTGCTCTCAAAAACATTAGCTACCTTAGCCTCGAATGTAACTACAGAACCTACATTTTTTCTATAATCCAGCAAAGTCACATTGTTCGGTTTATAATCTTTGCCAGTTTTATCTTTTTGGTCAGCAAGAATTGCAGTTATATTTGAATGTTGGCATGCGACACATTTAGAATTGTTCGCTTCTCTTAATATTTGATAACTTTCAGTATGATAAAAAACGTGACAATTTT
>JAOZSB010000340.1 GCA_029939895.1 Desulfobacterales bacterium | reverse complement strand
GTGGGTCAAATTTGCATTGTCGTTGGGGGTCATTTTTAGGTTGACGTTACGAATCTTACAATACCAAATAGAAGGGTTGAGGGCGGGTTACAACCTGGTGACTCATATGATATTCCGATTCCTGGCGGCTTGACAAACACCTTTGGATTCTGGCTCAATGCAAATGATTCAAGCAGAACCTATTATTCAATTGATAAACTCAACAAGGACGGGTATCGACACTTTGGAACTGCTGACATGCCAGACGGTGGTGAAGGTTTTTTTGTCGGGATTGAGGATATATGGAATCAGGGTGATAACGACTTTGACGACCTGATTGTAAGTGTTACTTATAAATCTGGTGCTACAATGACGCCGGAACCAGGACAGTGGGCTCTTATCCTTATGGGGCTTGGCCTTCTGGGTGTTCATGCCTTTAGAAGTAGAAAAGTCATGGCCTGATACCGATTTTGTATTACTGTGATTTTACATCAATGCCTTTCTTCTTGAGCAAAAACGGGGAAAGGCATTTTTGTTTTAAATATTCCAAGTTCTTATCATTTATTTGGTATAATTATATGATAAAGATACAAAAGGACTTTTTTTATCATAAACAGGATTTCTGATAATTGCGGTAGTAGCTTGCTGGCCGATGAAAGGCATCCGGCAAATATGATAAGGGTGGGTGGCATGGATATAAGAAAGACCTGTGTATAGCTGTCCATGTCGTATATCATTGTTATTCTGTAGGCTGTGAGGGCGGTCATTGGGAGACCCCAGAAAAGGATTTTGCCGAAAATTCCCATTGGGAGGAAAAACAGTTTTATAAAGTGCAGTAGTTGAAACACAACAGCTACGGCCATGCAGACAAGAAATGCTGCGATTGTAAGGTCAAATGACAGGACGAAAATGTCCATATCCATTACGGTCTGTATTTGTGAGGCTCTGTCATAAAACGCCTCCATGAATTTTTCACCAACAGGCGTTGACATGTATACTGACCAGCCAGTTCTGCATATAATGAAGGTCAGAAGCGTGGCGGTGTATGAAATCGAAAGGAGTATGACTAGATAGAGAAGTGAGTCTCTGAATTCGTTCATGTACCTGGTGAATTCTGATTTATGGGAGGCTGTCTCTGATTTGAAAAAGCTTTTTATCTTTTTTAATATAAATGAGATGTCATGGGGCTGATTATCAATGAATTCATCTTCAATTGGTAAGGTTGCACCTTGTTTTGGCTTGGTTTGTTTAGGTTTAGTAAAAGATTGATTTGTTGGGGCTGCGTCGGGTTTCTCAGTTATTGTTTGAACAGGGGCTGGCGTTTTCTGAACAGGAGCTGGTGCCTTTTTAACAGGGGCTGGTTTTGATTTTGGGGAATCAAAAAAGGTTGTCTCCACTTGTCCGAACCTGATAACATCAAGATGCTTTAACACACGCTCGGTCACCTTTTTATTATTAACAAATGTGCCGTTGGTGCTGCCAAGATCAACAACCATGAGGCCGTAGTTAGAGTTTTCGATTTTAGCATGATGCCCTGATACGGATTCATTGGTCATTCTTACAGCATTGTTTTTCTTTCTACCAATAGTAAGAATAACGTACTCATCAATTAAATAGATAGCCTCGTCATCCTTGTCTTTGTTGATTATAATTGAAGGCATTTTTTTTCCTTGCAAATAAATGTGAAAGAAATTTGATAAAACATAATACTTGATAATAATCATATGCTAAAGTATTATTTTTAAAAATACAAATTATTTTGTATTAATGTTTTTATAAACCTGAGATTTGATGCGCAGATATTTTTTATCAGGTACATATTATTAGGAGTATATTTTGACAACTTTTTTGATTATTGTTGGGCTGATAATGGCTGTAGTAGGTTTGGTAGGATGCATTTTCCCTGTTTTACCGGGACCTGTGTTTGGGTGCCTTGCATTGTTTGTGTTATCATTTGCCAAAGACTGGCAGGTGTTTGGTACAACATTTCTTGTTGTGATGACGTTGTTGACCATTGTGGTTTTGATTCTTGATTACGTTATTCCTGCTGTTTTTGCAAAAAAATTTCAAGGCTCCAAGTACGGTATCTGGGGTTCGGTCATAGGGCTTATGGTGGGGGCGTTTATATTTCCGCCATGGGGGATTTTTTTTGGAGCTTTTGCAGGCGCACTTGCAGGTGAACTTTTATCTGGTCAGGAGGGGCTTGCTGCACTAAAAATAAGCTGGGGAGTTTTTTTAGGGACTATTGCCACCATGGGCCTGAAGCTTGCTTTGTGCGGAGCAATACTCTTTTTCTACATCAAGGCCCTGTTCTAAAGTAAACCTTGAAAAAATGCATTTTCTTACTGAACATGATCCTGGCTTTGCAAAGTTTTCATTCTGGCACATCGATTAACTAATTCTTTATTCCGGATATAATTCCAGATTCAGTGGGGCCGACAAAATCTAAACGTTGAATATCTGTTATCCCCTGATTGCTCAGCATATTGACAATCTGGGTTTCAGAATAGGACTGACCGTTGTCTGTTCCAATAAACATGTTGATGGAAAAAAGTGCTGGAAACAATGGCCCATCCATATTGCTGTTCAAGATAAATTCATGGATAAATATTTTCCCCTTTGGTTTCAGGCCAGAGACAGCCTTTCTGATGATCATCTCAGTATTTTCCGGCCCTTCGCTATGAATAATATGGGACAGCCAGGCAGCATCAAATTCATTTTCAAAATTAAAATTATCTTCAATGTAATTACCATCAAGGAACCCAACCCTGTCAGAAACATTGAATTGGTTTATTACTTTTTCAGCAAAAGGGCGTGTTGTGGGGAGGTCATATATTTTTGCCTTTAGATTTGGGTTGTTCAGACAAAAGTGAATTGCATAGGTTCCAGGCCCTCCTCCAAAATCAAGAAGGTCGGTGCATCCCTCAAGATCAATCTCCTTTGCAAGCTTGGGAGCAATAGCCATGCCGATATTGAACATGCCCATAAGAAAGCTTTCTCTTTGTTTATCGTCGGATAATGTTGCTGGTTTCCTGATTGGTTTACCAGCGCATATGGACTCATCCATTTTTGACCAGGACTCCACAAGATGATGATGGTGCATGATCATAAAACCGATATATCCTGGAGAGTCTTTGCTCAGATATGTCAGGGCAGGGGGAGTATTGGAGTATAGAGAGTCTGTTTTATCAATTAAATTCATGGCAGAAAGAGCATTTAAAAGTACAGACACTCCCTTAATATCTGCGTTTATTTTTTGACCAATATCGTCGGCAGATAAGGATTGTTTTCCAATGACAGTAAAGATATCAAGCTTTACACCAGCATGGAGGGTGCATGTCTTCCAATAATAGCCGGATGTTTCAAGGAGTGTTCCTGGATGCCATTGGGTATTTTTCATAGTACACCTTACTTTTTGGGTTAGGATTGGGAAAATGAATTTTTAATTTGAAATAATTTTACCAATGAAAGCCATCAAAGTCAATAAAATGGGAAGAGATTTAAAAAAAGCTACTGCTATGGTTTAAGTTTTTGATTACTTTTTTACACGGACACTAATGGCATCGAATATGAAGTAAATGGCAGTAAAAAAGTAAAAAGCCATTGAAGCATTTCGCAGCATTAAAAGGCCAGTGTTCCAGGTGAAGTCTCCTGTTAAATCCCACGCACCCAATAAAAACGGGTCGCCGCAGGATACCCAGTAGACCCCGTAAATATAAGAAGAAATAAGAATCGAGGCTGTGATTGAAATTCTTTTATCAAGAAAAAACATCAAGGGGACTGCCCATGCAAAGTACTGAAAAGCCAGTTTAAAGGTTATCCCGAAAAGGATAATATAGCACGATGCAATGGTCAGGCCCAGGCCGAACACATCTTTTTCATCCTTTTTCAAATATGATACAAGTACCAGCAGGGCCAGGGATACCCATTTTGTAAAGTCTGCGACAATTTCCAGGCCAAGATTTAAAGCATTTAAAAGGGGAGCCACAAAAATCTGTAATCCCCAGATCGGAAGATTTTCAGGTGTTGTAAAGAATCGGCCATCATAGCCAAATACATTTTTGATGACAATGACCGGATCAATAAGCATTGCCGGAAGATACCCGGCAGTAAAAACAAGCGCAAAGCCAAGGCAGAACCAGGCCTTTCTGTTTACTCCTTTGAGGTAGAAAAAAACAGCAGGGCCAGCAATAATTCCAGGTATCTTGATCCACAGGCTCAAACCAAAGATCGCGCCTGCAAGGGCAAGTTTATCCTTTGATAGAAGCAGCAGCATTGAAATAAGAAAAAAAGCAACTCCTGAATCCGTGTTACCGTGGTAACCGGAGAACAGGGCTGCTACAGGGTGAAGCCAGTATAGGGAAGCAAAAATATACCCCTTACCCTTTTCTTTAAATAGAAGCAGAAGCAAATACCCGGTTATCATATCTAATAATGCAAACGGCAGGCGGAAAAGGATCTGGAAATCAAAGCCTGTTTTGGCGGTAAGTTTTTTTATCAGGACACCGACATAGGCCATGAATGGCGGGTGGTTCATATCAATATATTTGTGGTAGTAATTTATAAGACCTACATTGTCTACGTTGCTGCTGTGTGCTGCCCAAATCAGGATATCGTATGTACCGGTGGTGAGGAAGACGAAGTAGAGACGTATTACAATACCCGATAAAAGTGCTGCCCAAAACCAGGATGGTGTTGACATGTTTTGTGCTGATGTATTGGAAAGCGGATTGATGTGTTGATTACTCTGCATTTTATGCGAAGCCTTTTTAATCGGCTATAATTATTATCATCAAAGAAATTTTTCAGGATAACAAACAACAGTGCTTAAGTGTCTTTAGGGCTTTCCTCTTTAATAACCGGAACCTGTTTTTTTTCTTCTGTGTCTTCTTCCTCTGGTAAATTTTCATATGGCAGAGTCTCATCAATTGACTCTTCAATGGTTTCATA
>JAOZSB010000339.1 GCA_029939895.1 Desulfobacterales bacterium | reverse complement strand
TTTTTGCTTATTTTATAACCAGACCGTCGGTACAAACTAAGCAATTAGCTTCGATAAAACATTTAAGTTTATTGGGGGAATTATATGACTGCAACAGCAAAAACGCCTGAGCATCCTGACATAGATGCTGATATGTGGGGCAAGATCGACGAGGTTATTGATTCTAACAAGGACACCCCTGGATGCGTAATCACGGTACTCCGGGAGTGCCAGGACATCGTGGGGTACCTGCCAGTCGAGCTTATTGGCTATATTAGCGATGGAATCGGTATCCCCTTCAGCCATGTATTTGGTGTTACTACATTCTATTCCTTGTTTTCTCTTACCCCTAAGGGCAGGCATATAATCAAGGCCTGTACTGGTACGGCTTGTTATGTAAAGGGAATCAAGGAAGTAATCGGCAGGATAGAAAACACCTACGGCATTGGAGAAGGCGAGACCACCGAGGACAGAAGATTTTCCCTCGAAGGTGTGCGCTGCCTTGGTGCCTGCGGACTTGCGCCGGTGGTTGTTATTGGTGAGGATACACATGGTGATGTAACATCGGACAAGATTCTTGGTGTTGTTGATCGTTATCAATAAATTATTTGGTTTTTGCGCTTAAGATCGAGGCGGATAAAACAACATAACACAGGCGTGCTTAGTTGTATGCCGAGGATTATGTTTTTATTCCATTGATGATATTGAGTGTGAAGGCAGTTCTCATTCTGGCATATCGATTAATTGAGGTTTATTGGGAGTTTTTTGCTTATTTCATAACCAGACCTTCAGTATAAACTAAGCAATTGGCTTCGTGTTACATTTAAGTTTATTGGGAGAATAAAATGGAAAGGCTTACAGTCGATACCCTTAAAGAATTAAAAGAAAAGACGATCCAGGAACAGGCCGAAGGTGACATGACATACCTGATGCTCTGTAGCGGAACTGGTTGCCATGCAACCGGGAGCCTCAAGGTAATGGATGCCCTTAATAAGAAAATAGAAGCACAGGGGCTTGCTGATAAAGTTAAGGTTATTGAGACCGGGTGCAACGGGTTCTGTGCATTGGGGCCTCTTTTGGTAGTAGCGCCGGATGGTCTGTTTTACCAGAAGCTTAAGCCTGAGGATATACCTGAATTTGTAACTGAACAGCTTGTTAACAAGAATCATGTTAAAAAACATTTCTATAAGGACCCGGCAACAAAAAAGACTATTCCTGTGCAGGATGATATTCCATTTTTTGCTCATCAAATGCCGAGATCCTTGCGTAACAAGGGGCTGATTGATCCAGAAAAAATTACTGACTACATAGCCAGGGACGGCTACCAGGGCGCTGCCAGGGCACTTTTTGAGATGTCGCCCGACGATATAATTGAGCAAATGTCCATATCCGGCCTCAGGGGACGGGGCGGCGCAGGCTTTCCAACGGGCATGAAATGGAAGTTTGCCAAGATGAGTGCTGATAACACAAAGTACGTTCTTTGTAATGCCGATGAAGGCGATCCAGGTGCCTTCATGGATAGAAGTATACTTGAAGCTGATCCCCATGCTGTGGTTGAAGGAATGATAATAGCTGCAAAGGCGATTAACTCATCAAAGGGTTATGTTTACTGTAGAACAGAATATCCTCTGGCAGTAAAGCGGCTTGGGATTGCCATTAAGCAGGCAACGGAAATGGGCCTTTTGGGTAAAGACATCATGGGTTCTGGAATAGACCTTGATATAGAAATTTATCAGGGTGCAGGGGCCTTTGTCTGCGGTGAAGAGACCGCCCTCATGCGCTCCATAGAGGGTAAGCGCGGGATGCCCAGACCCAGACCGCCATTCCCGGCACATAAGGGGCTTTGGGACAAACCAAGTATCCTTAACAATGTTGAAACCTTTTCTAATGTAGGCCAGATCATGCTCAACGGCGGAGCATGGTATTCATCCGTAGGTACAGAAAAGAGCAAGGGAACCAAAGTTTTTGCCCTTTCCGGGGATGTAAACAACATAGGACTTGTGGAAGTACCAATGGGAACGCCCCTGCGTAAAATGATTTATGATATTGGCGGCGGTATCCCCAAGAAAAGAAAATTCAAGGCAGTCCAGCTTGGCGGCCCGTCAGGCGGATGCGTACCTGAACACCTTCTTGATACACCCGTTGATTTTGAAGAGATCGCCAAAATAGGCGCAATCATGGGTTCCGGCGGCGCAATCGTAATGGATGACAGAACCTGCATGGTTGATATGGCAAGGTTTTTCATGGATTTTATCCAGGATGAATCCTGCGGAAAGTGTACGCCATGCCGGGAAGGAACAAGACGGCTTCTCCAGATTTTAATCAAGATAACAGAAGGGCGGGGCGTGCCAGAGGATCTGGATGTTTTGGTTGAGCTTTCAGACTCTATCAAGGAATCAGCCCTGTGCGGACTTGGGCAGACTGCTCCAAACCCGGTGCTGTCCACTCTTCAATATTTTATGGACGAGTTCCACGAACATATTTATGATAAAAAATGCCATGCAAAAACATGCGTTGCACTCCTTGAGTTCCGGGTTGTTCCAGAACTGTGTAAAAAATGCGGCCTTTGTTTCAAAGCCTGCCCCACGGATGCAATAACATGGAAGAAAAAAGAAGTCGCTTCAATTGATCTTGATAAATGCGTACAGTGCCTCACATGTTACGACAAATGTAAGTTTGATGCGATTTTATAAGAAATTATAATGGGCCTTATGCCCGCAGAAGTTGCTGACAATAATAATTAAGGGAGCTGTAAAATAATGGACGGTGTAGTTGTAGCAGTTGCAATTATGGGAATAATGGGTGGCATAATTGGCGTAGTTCTTGCCATTGCATCCAAGGTTTTCTATGTTTATGTGGACCCCAAGGTTGAGGCGGTTGACGATGTACTCCCCGGCGCAAACTGTGGTGGGTGCGGGCTTCCCGGCTGCATGTCTAATGCTGAAGCTATCGTTGCCGGCACAGCATCGGCAAGCTCCTGCGTTGCAGGCGGTGCAGACATTGCCGAGGCAATTGCTGCCTTGATGGGAGTTTCTGTTGAAGCCAAAGAACCAGACATAGCAAGGCCCGGCTGTACATACGGCAGTAATGACAAGGACGTGGATACAAAATATGAATACCACGGCGTATACGACTGTCGTGCTGCAACCCTGCTTTCCGGTGGCATGAAGGTATGTGAAATTGGTTGTCTCGGGCTTGGCACATGCGCAAAAGCCTGTCCCTTTGATGCAATTGTAATGGGCGATGACGGCCTGCCGATTGTAGACCAGGTTAAATGCACAGGCTGCGGAACCTGCGAAAATGTTTGCCCGAAAAATATAATCAAGATGTCCTCTGTAACAAGGCGGATAATGCATGAATACACCACCGAAGATTGCACCACACCCTGCCAGAGAGCATGCCCGGCTGGAATAGACATCTGCGAATATGTCAAACAGATCGACCTTGGCGAATATCACAAAGCAGTACAGGTCATCAAAGAACGCAACCCGCTTCCTTCCGTAATTGGAAGAATCTGCCCAAGGCCCTGCGAAGATGTTTGCAGGCGCGGACTTGTGGATCAGCCAGTTGCAATTAACTTCCTGAAACGTTTTTCTTCTGATTATGAAAAACAGCACGGCTCAAGAATACTTCCATACAAAGCCCCGGAAACAGGAAGAAAAATAGCAATTGCCGGTGGTGGAATTGAAGGGCTTTCAACTGCATTTTTTGCTGCCAGGCTTGGACACAAACCAACGGTGTTTGAAGCTGCTGAAAAGGTTGGCGGTTTACTTCGAAACGCAATCGCAAAATCAAGACTTCCTGAATCGGTTCTTGACTGGGACATCCAGGGGATCATCGACATGGGGGTTAAGATAGAAACAAATATAGCAATGGGTCGGCAGGTCACGGTTAATTCACTTCTTGGAAAAGGATTTGATGCAGTATTTCTTGCTACAGGTGGCTGGGACAGCAGGCTCACAAGGGGCAAGGGCGCAAGGCTCGAAGAACAGATTCCAGGATCATACCTGTTGATAGATATTGTTAATGCAACAGACGAAGAACTTAAATCCCTGGAGCTTACGCAAAAGGTAGTAATTTATGGAACTGGAAAACTAGTAAATGTTGCAGCATCAAAACTACTTGATGCCGGAGCAGCAGAAGTAATTGTCATGTCCAGGGATGCACAGCCAGAAGACAGCAATGATGCACCCGCTGGAGTTTCCTTTATTTACAATGCTACCATTAATGCCATGTACGGTGCTGGTGACTCTTTAAGTGAGGTAGAATACTTTGACTTAACAACATATGAAACAGCAAAGCTTGACGCTGCTTGTCTGGTTCTTGCATCAGGCCGTTTTCCAGAAATAATTTTTACAAGAACTCAAGCAGGCCTTGACGAGGAGTCTGTTGCCTGGAGAGGAATACTTCCCTACAAGCATCCCTCCAACAAGAATGAAAAAGGCATATTTGCAAAGGGCGAAACCTTCACCGACTACCGTGCTGCAATTGTAGCAATCGGAGCTGGAAGGCGTGGAGCCGCCTCAATACACCAGGTTATCTACGGCACAGAACCTGCCCTTGAAGACCAGGTTGTAAACGAGCTGGTGCGGATTCAGAACGTTGATGAAATTCACGATGTAATAAAATCAAACCGTGTCATCATGCCCATGAGCACCCACACAGAAATATACAACGGCCTTGAACTTGAAAAGGGCTTTGACGAAGGTGCTGCAAGAAAAGAAGCACACAGGTGTCTGCAATGCGGCCTGATTTGCTGGAAAAAGAATGCAGCATAGCTTGCAATAGAAGCAGTCATATTCAATGAGTATTTCAAGGACACCCTGCATATTCTCAAAAGGAATTTGCAGGGTGTCTTTTTTTGTTTTAGGCTTTAACAATTATTACCAGCACAGCAATCCAGAGGGTAAAAGAAGATAGTCGTTATAAACTATTTTGATTGAAAACAGAACTTATTTATGATACATACA
>JAOZSB010000053.1:8271-17741 GCA_029939895.1 Desulfobacterales bacterium | reverse complement strand
AAATTACAGCACGTTGGGTGCTATTCTAAAAAGTTAAACGGGACACTACTGACTCTATATTACTTGGTTGCTATCGAATGATAATACCATAATTCTCATTTTTGTCAAGCTGAACTTATTTAATTTCAAGGATATATCATCAATAGTATATTTTCAGCAGCAAATCAGAACTCATTCCATTACTATATATTACCACTTTATTACTATTGTGTTTTACGCCAGTCAGTCAAACTGTAGCGGCTTAAAATTTTCTCCAACTCACCTGTTTTTCGCAATTGCTCCATCCCGTCCGAAAGGATTCTTGCATATGTTTTTGATGCTGGCAAAGCAGGTGAAAAGGCAACATAAGCCTTCTGGGGCCTGGTTACAAACCCTGCGGATTTCAATTGATCGACTACCTTTAATTTATTGGCAGTATACCAGAATACAGGCCCAGTTGCTACAACCGCATCAAGTCTGCCCTCCATCAGCTTCAAAATATTATTCCTCAAAGGGGTTTTACCAAAATTTGTCTGAACCATTGCCTTTGAAAACTTTCCCTTTTCTAAATGAGCATCAAGCTCTTTTCCATAGGAATATTCAGCAATTATACCCAGGCGAACCTTTGCAAGCGATGAAACACCTTTATAAATCCAGGGGTTTTGTTTTTTTACAAACATTTCAAAACTGATCATTGCCTGCTCGTTTTCCGGGAAAACAAAATCAGGGCAGTCGTCAAAATAGGGTCCAATTGCTCCGTTAATGGAACCCTCCCTGACCCAGACAACCGTTCTGTTCCAGGGGATATTCCGATATTCAACTTCATGGCCGGCTTTTTCAAAAACTGTCCTGGCAATATCAACCATAAACCCTTCCTGCCCGCTGCCCGCCTTACAATTGACAGGACACCAGATATCGCTGGAAATTACAATTTTGTCCCCATAAACAAATGAGGCCATTATAAAAAGGATTGCTATTGATTGAAAAAACCGCATCTTCACCATATCTCCACCCACTATTTAAAGCTTTAACATCTAAATCTACATAATTTAAGTGGAATAGTCAATTTTTTTTATATTGATGAATAAAAAAAACACAATTTAGTCAAATAAAGGCGTGTATCAGAACATCATTTATAATAGCCACTATAAAATGTGCGAAAGCTATTCAAAATAGTATCAACATTCAACTATTTGAAAAACTGACCAATTTTTATCACATTAGATTAAACACATCGGATTAATAATGTCATTCCTGAGACTCTGTATTTTTTGCCCCAAGCTGACCACAGGCAGCCGAGATGTCGTCCCCTTTACTGTGGCGGACAATCGCTGTCAGGCCGGATTTAACAATGATTTTATGAAAATCTTCAACAGCTTTTGCAGAGGGCCGGGCAAACTCACTTCCTTCGTGCGGGTTGAATGGAATCAGGTTAACCTTGGTACGCAGAGGCCTGAGGAGCTTTACAAGCTTCCGGGCATCTTCTATGGAGTCGTTCACACCCTGGATAAGAATATACTCAAAGGTGATCCTGCGCCCTTTTTTCATGCGGTACTCCACGCAGGCCTGGAGCAGGTCCTTGATCGAATATTTATCGTTTACCGGCATCAAAGCAGAGCGTGTTGCTTCGTCTGCGGCGTTAAGTGATATTGCGGGGTTAACCTTTGTATCCTGCCCTAATTTAAGGAGATTTGGCACAATCCCGGAGGTGGAGATGGTGATTTTTCTGTTTGAAAATTTAAAACCATATTCAAAATCCGTCAGGATTGTCAGAGCGGCTTTAACGTTTTCATAATTTGCCAGCGGTTCTCCCATACCCATGAACACAATGTTCGTAAGGCGTGAGCCAGATTCGCCCATATCAAATATGGTGTCACGCACCTGGGATACGATCTCGCCCTGGGTGAGATTACGTTTAAAGCCGGATTTTCCCGTCATGCAGAATTTGCACCCCATTGCGCAACCAACCTGGCTTGAGATGCAAAGTGTGAAGCGTTCTTTTTCAGGAATAAGGACGCTTTCTATCAGGCATCCATCCTCTAATCCAAAAAGATATTTAACGGACCCATCCTTAGATTTTTCAGTTTCAACCCGTTTTAACCTGTTTATAAAAAAATTTGAGTCAAGTTTTTGCCTCATATTTTTGCCCAAATTAGTCATTTCTTCGAAGCTGGAAACGTTGTGCATGTACAGCCATCTAAGCACCTGAGCTGCCCGGTACTTTTTTTCACCAATGCCTTCGAACCAGTCTTCCAAAAAAAAACTGTCCATATTCAATAAATTATCTTTCTTTTTTTTATTTTTCATTATATAATAGTTTCAATATTGTTTTTGTTAAATACACAGGCAATTAAATTAAAGAATAAGAGGAAAACTAATTTATTTTTTAAAACATTGGGTTTGGACACAAATTTTAGTTTCCCTGGGTTATTAATTTTCTTGACAGATTACACTAATCAAAATAGACTACCAGATTTAGTTCTTTATGAACAAAAAGTAGATCTGTACGGTTATTAAAATGGAACAGCGAGCTGAAAACTAAATAATATGTTTGAGAACTTAAACGAAAAACTGGATTCCGTGTTCAAAAAACTCAAGGGACACGGCAAGCTGTCTGAAAACAATATAGATGAGGGCTTGAAGAATGTCAAGATGGCCCTTCTTGAAGC
Organism: Desulfobacterales bacterium; assembly: GCA_029939895.1. Lineage (GTDB taxonomy): Bacteria > Desulfobacterota > Desulfobacteria > Desulfobacterales > JAOZSB01 > JAOZSB01. Next base: position 15,093 of record JAOZSB010000053.1, on the reverse strand, counting down.
TGATGTTCATTACAAGGTAACAAAAAGCTTCATAGCCGATGTAAAGAAAAGAGCAATCGGCCAGGAGGTTCTCAGAAGCATTACCCCGGGCCAGCAGGTCGTCAAGATTGTAAGTGACGAACTGACCATGCTCATGGGTGAAACCGCAGTACCCCTGGACCTTTCAGGGGAGAAGCCAACATGCATCATGCTTGTGGGGCTTCAGGGTTCCGGTAAGACCACAACATCAGGAAAACTTGCTACATACCTAAGAAAAGAAGGAAGAAAGCCCTTCCTTGTTCCGGCTGATGTTTACAGGCCCGCGGCTATTGACCAGCTTAAAAAACTGGGCAGCCAGCTTGGTGTGCCAGTTTTTAACAGCGACCCAGCCATGGACCCTGTACAGATATGCCAGGATGCAAGGGCTGAAGCTCAGAACTCCGGGTATGATACGGTTATTTTAGATACTGCCGGACGGCTTCACGTTGACGAAGAACTCATGGGTGAGCTTGTAAAGATAAAAGAGGCGCTCAACCCCTCGGACATACTTCTTGTGGCGGATGCCATGACAGGACAGGATGCAGTCAACATAGCCGGTTCCTTTAATACGGCGCTGGATATAGGCGGCATTGTTCTTTCAAAAATGGATGGCGATGCAAGGGGCGGTGCAGCCCTTTCAATGCGCGCGATTACCGGCAAGCCAATAAAGTTTGTTGGTGTTGGCGAAAAAGCAAGCGCGCTGGAAATGTTTCACCCCGACAGAATGGCCTCCCGGATACTTGGGATGGGTGATGTTCTGACCCTGGTGGAAAAGGCCCAGAGTGCAATTGATGAAAAAGACGCTATTGAGCTTGAAAAGAAACTGCGCAAAAGCGAGTTTACTTTAGAGGATTTCAGGGATCAGATGGTGAGAATCAGAAAGATGGGTTCCATCACAGATATAATAAAAATGATCCCCGGCATGAGCAACAACAAGCAGTTGAAGAACCTTAATGTAGACGAAAACGAAATAGTGCGTATTGAGGCGATAATTAACTCCATGACAAAGATTGAACGGAGAAAGCACCAGATAATAAACGGTAGCAGAAGAAAAAGAATAGCAAGGGGCAGCGGCACAACGGTTCAGGAAGTTAACCGGCTGTTAAAGAACTATGCCCAGGTTATGAAAATGATGAAAAAGCTTACTAAAGGCGGAATGCGGGGACTCGGAAACGGCATGTTGCCATTTTAAAGCTGACCCGGAAACAATGGAATTATACAGGATTTTTTTTTATTATCAAGTTACATAAACCACATTAGGAGAAATTAAAAAATGGTAAAGATCAGACTGGCCAGACATGGGGCGAAAAAAAAGCCATTCTACAGAATCGTCGTAGCCGATAGCGAATTCAGCAGAGACGGGAGATTTATTGAAGTTGTTGGAACATATAATCCCCTGATCGACCCGGCTGCGGTAACACTCAAGGAAGATCGGGTAAATTACTGGATTGGAGAGGGTGCTGCTCCGACTCATACTGTAAACAACTTGCTTAAACGAGAAGGTGTTTATAATAAGCCTGCGGAATAAATTATTGTAAATATGGAAGGACGATCTAATTTTCTCAGTCCACACCTACAATGTCTTGAAATCTCAAAATAAGGAGAAGCTGTAATGAAAGAACTAGTTAAATCTATTGCAGAAGCTTTGGTAGACACCCCGGATCAGGTTGTTGTCGAAGAAATTGAGGGAAACCAGACATCTGTTTTGGAGTTAAAAGTGGCAAAGGAAGACCTGGGCAAGGTCATCGGCAAACAAGGCAGAACAGCAAGGGCAATGCGAACAATTCTTAGTGCAGCATCAGCCAAAATCAAGAAGCGCACTGTTCTGGAAATTATCGAATAACCACTATGGCAGCCGACGATTTTAAAAAAATAGGTAACGTCGTGGGCGTTCATGGTGTAAAAGGTACCATTAAGGCCGCTGGCATTGAAGCAGCATTCTCCCCTGGAGATGAAATTTTGCTGCGATGCAACGGCAGACCGGGAGAGACTTTTGCGGTAAAATGGTCTAAGCCCCACAAGAGCATATTTCTTACAAAGTTGAAGGGGCTTAGAGATCGGACAAAAGCAGAATCTTTCATTGGATGCGGAATCTGGACTGAAAACGCCCTTGTACATGAACTTGACGCTGATACATACTTCTGGGAAGATTTGATTGGAATTTCCGTCAGCACTGTGGATGGAAAATTCCTTGGGAAAGTGGATTCTATAATTGAGACTGTTTCTAACGATGTTTATGTTGTGAAAAACGATGACGATGGAAATGAAATTCTGATACCGGCAATTGAAAGAATGATAAAGGAAATCAGTACCACGGCAAAAACAATGGTTGTGGATATTCCTGAGGGCCTTTAATCAAATGGTGAAAGCAGTAAAATAAGATGATGGATTTTACAATCCTGACAATTTTTCCAGATTTTTTTGCACCATTCTGGGAACATGGAATTATAAGACTCGCTCTTTTAAATAAACTTATAAATGCTAAGGTTCTTGATCTCAGGGACTTTACGTTCGACAGGCACAGAACCACTGACGACAAACTCTATGGCGGAGGCTGCGGCATGGTGATGAAGCCTGAACCGATTGCACTTGCCATTGAAGAAGCAAAGAAAACCTCGCCAGGTGCAGCAACCATCTACCTGTCACCACAGGGTCGGCCCTTTGATCAGGATACTGCAAAAAGGCTTTCATCGAGTGATGGACTAATACTCCTTTGTGGAAGATACGAAGGGGTTGATGAAAGGCTGCTTGAGAAGTATGTTGACGAGGAAATTTCAGTGGGCGACTTTGTGTTGACTGGCGGTGAGCTTGGTGCAATGATGGTGGTCGATGCTGTGGCAAGGCTCATTCCCGGAGTTTTGGGCGGGGACGACTCAGCAGACCTTGATTCATTTTCAGACGGTCTGCTCGAACATGCTCAATACACACGGCCCGCCCGGTTTGAGGGCGAAGATGTTCCAGAGGTTCTGCTCTCTGGAAATCACGGGGCAATTGAGCAATGGAGGCTGGAATCGTCTTTAATGCGTACATTGCTCAAAAGACCCGACCTTTTACTGACAAAAAAACTCGACTCGAACGAGATTGATATTTTGGAAAAGTGGAAACTTGAAATCGCAAGAATCATACAGTCATAACCTTTATACAGCATTGATCCATCACCCGGTTGTAAACAAAAATGGTGAAACAATCGCATCTGCGGTCACAAATCTGGATATTCACGATATAGCCAGAGTTTCGCTGACATACGGTGTGAAGCGGTTCTATGTTGTAACCCCCCTGAAAGATCAGGCGGAAATTGCAAAAAGAATACTAAGTCACTGGACATCTGGTGCAGGATCGGTATATAACCCGGACAGAAAAGATGCAATGGACATTGTTCGGGTGGTGGACAGCATTGAAACAATCAAGGAGCAGATATTAGAGGAAACGGGCCTGCAACCTCTGACAATTGCTACCTGTGCAAAAAAACATGCTGACAGCCTGACCTTTGGTCAATTATCAAAAATGGCTGGGAACGGAAAACCCTGCATACTTTCAATGGGAACCGCCTGGGGCCTGTCCCCGGAGTTTTTGGAAAATGCTGATTATATTCTTGAACCAGTTAACGGGACGTGCCAGGATGGACAAGAGTCCTATAATCATCTTTCAGTAAGAAGTGCGACATCAATAATTTTAGACAGACTGACATATTGGACAAACTGCCATGGGCAGACCAGCTTATGAGTTTATTTGCTGCCCACATGGAAATATGAAAGAGTTGTAACAATTTACGGCCTCTTTCATACAAATAGATAAGGAGACATTTTAAAATGAATACAATTGAAAAAATTAACTTCGAGACAATGCGCCTTGACGTGCCGCAGTTTGCTGCTGGCGACACAGTTAAGGTACACGTGAAAATACGGGAAGGCGAGAAGGAAAGAATCCAGGTATTTCAGGGTGTTGTCATCAGCAAGAAAAAAGGCGGAGCCAAAGCATTTTTCACAGTCCGCAAAGTATCCTACGGCGTTGGCGTAGAAAGGGCCTTCCCTCTTCATTCCCCAACAATCGACAAGATTGAACTGGTATCCAGGGGCAGAGTCAGAAGAGCAAAGATCTATTACCTGAGAAAACTCAGGGGCAAGGCAGCAAGAATCAAAGAAAAAAGATACGTTTAAGACAGGTTCCAGGGTATTTTTTTTAAAATGATTTGCCAGAAGATTTGCCAAAATGTTTGAGCTGGAAAACGGAAATTCAATTACATGAAGACCGACTTTCTTCATTTTGAGAAACTCGTATTAAAAGACGGCTATTCCTGTATTGCAGGTCTTGACGAGGCCGGCAGGGGTCCCCTTGCCGGCCCGGTCGTGTCTGGTGCTGTTGTTCTGCCGGAATCCTTCCAGGACCCGGAAATCACGGACTCCAAGAAACTTACCCCAAAAAAACGAGACATCCTGTTTGACCGGATACATGAGTGCGCAATCTCGGTGGGCGTTGGTATTATTGAACCTGACGAAATTGACCGTATCAATATTCTGCGTGCTGCCCTGTTGTCAATGGCGCATGCAGTTGATAATTTAAGCTCCTCACCTGATTATCTTCTCATAGACGGGCCATACAAAATCCCTTCAAAATTGCCGCAAATGGCAATTAAAAAAGGCGATTCCCTGTCAATTTCTATCTCTGCGGCATCTGTTATTGCAAAGGTGACCAGGGACAGACTAATGGGAAAATACCACGAGCAATACCCCCAGTACAACTTCATAAAACATAAGGGCTACCCAACAAAAGCTCACAAGGAAGCAATCCAGGAACACGGGCCATGCCCCATCCACCGGAGAAGCTTCAAGGGTGTTAAGGAGCATGTTGCCTATTTCAGAGTTTAACTAACTTCATAACCCGACCGTGTGAATAATCTAAGCAAAAAAAGCTTCTACAAAACATTTAAATGATGGGGCTGTATGTTTGATCTGAAATTAAACAATATCTTTTATAAGGCAGGAAGCAAGCAGCCTGACCCGGAAAAACCGACCCTGGTTTTCATCCACGGCGCAGGCGTTACGAGTGCTTTGTGGGATAATCAGGTTGACCAGCTTGCAGGCTGTGCAAACACCATAGCCCTTGATCTGCCGGCTCATGGCAACATCACTGGCGAGCCGGAAAAAACCATTTCTGGATATGCAGGGGTTGTGGAGGATTTCATTGATGCACTTGAATTGCCAGACCCTGTTCCATGCGGCCTGAGCATGGGAGGCGGGATTGTTCAGACCATGCTTGCGCAAAACCCGGCAAAGTACCGCGCTGGAATCCTTATCAACACCGGGGCAAAGCTCAGGGTTCACCCGATTGTGTTTGAAACCCTTAAAAAAAGCTACAGCTCCTATATAGTACTCCTGAAGAATACTGCTGTTTATATTAAACCCCCCAATAAATTTGAATTTTTGTCGAAGCCAATACTTGGTTTATCCAGGCGATTTGGTTTTGAAATATGTAAAAGTACTCCCCATGAAAAAGTAAAATCAGTACTTGATGCAGCAGCCCGTGAAAACCCCGACACTACCTGGCTCGACCTTGAGGCATGCAAAGCTTTTGATATTGAGGCTGATCAACCAGACAAAAAACAAAAGCACCTGGCAGATATAACAGCACCGGTTTTGATAATTTCTGCACTAAAGGACACCGTCACTCCGCCAAAGAACCATGATTTCCTTGCAGAGAAGATCCCCAACTCAACGCTTGTCCATATTAAAGAGGCCGGTCACCTGCTTACAGCGGAAAAACCTATTGAGACCAACATTGCTATTGCAGAATTTTTGAAAAATTTGTAGTGTTTGCAGAAGATTTTTTGCCTGTTTCATAAGCAGACTTAAGGCACAAACAAAGCACCTCGCTTCGTTAAAACAGTTCGCTATAAGGACATTTTATGTTTGATCTGAAATGGAATCACATTTTTTATAAAGCAGGAAGTAAAGAGCCTGACCCGGAAAAGCCCACCCTGGTTTTTATCCACGGTGCTGGCGGTTCGAGTGTTTTGTGGGACAACCAGGTTGACCAGTTTGCAGGCTGTGCAAATACCATATCACTTGATCTCCCTGCACACGGCGACAGCCTTGGCGAACCGGAAAAAACGCTTTCAGGGTATGCAGATGTTGTAGATGGCTTCATAGACGCACTCAAGCTTCCAAACCCTGTTCCGTGCGGCCTGAGCATGGGTGGCGCAATCGCACAGATCATGCTTGCCGAGTACCCTGCAAAATACCGGGCAGGCGTGCTAATCAGCACTGGTGCAAGGCTCAAGGTTCACCCGATGGTGCTTGAAACCGTGAAAAAAGATTACAAATCCTTTGTGCTGCTCCTGAAAGACTTTGCTGCCTATAAAAATACTTCCTATGAAAAAATAAAACCAATCTTCGATGCTGCTGAACTTGAAAATCCCGACACCGCAGTCAATGATTTTGAGGCCTGCAATGACTTTGATATTGAAGCAGATCAACCAGACCAAAAGCATTTAGCAGACATAACAGCGCCGGTTTTAGTGATTACAGCCATGGAAGATTCCCTTACGCCGCCAAAGTACGGTGATTTCCTTATTGAAAATATTCCCAACTCAACACTGGTACGGATTGAAGGCGCGGGCCACATGGTTCCCGCAGAAAAACCAGAGGAAACCAATTCTGCAATTGCAGAGTTTTTGAATAATTTATTTAAATAATCGCCAGAAGACTTTTACTTATTTCATAACCAGCCCCTCGGTATAAACTAAGGGTTTAGCTTCGAAAAAAAATTTAAGTTTATTGTAATTCTTTTTAAATATTTCACAACCAG
>JAOZSB010000053.1:0-8171 GCA_029939895.1 Desulfobacterales bacterium | reverse complement strand
TTAAGTTTATTGTAATTCTTTTTAAATATTTCACAACCAGACCCTCGGTATAAACTAAGGGTTTAGCTTCGACAAAAATCTAATATTTTTTAGGAGTAATAATGAAGGCTTTAAAACGACTATCAATTGCAGCAGTTGTATTACTTACATTATTTATCTTTCTGAGCGGATTTGTTTATTTTAATTTTCCCGGCATTACCCTGAAAGCAATTGCACATGGGCAGCGCTGGGCAGCCGAGGTTCGCAAGCACGAGCTGAAGGTTGACGATCAAACATGGGTGTACCTTGAAGGCGGAGCTGGCGAACCCATTGTGTTTCTTCATGGATTTGGGCTGCATAAGGATTACTGGGGCAATATGCTGAAGAAATACAGCCCCACAAACCGCATTATTGCAGTTGACCTGCCAGGATTCGGCCAAAGCTCAAAAAACATATCCCTGAATTACGATACACCAAACCAGACAGCCAGGCTTAATCAATTTTTAGAAAAAAAAGGGATTGACTCCTTTCACCTTGTTGGATTTTCCATGGGCGGTGGAATTGCTGCCTATTATTCCGGCACGTATCCAGATAAAGTGAAAAGTCTGCTGCTCCTTGGCCCTGGTGGTTTCAGCGCAGAAAAAGAAAGCGAGTTTATCCGCGAAACCTTTAAAACCAGGGAAAACATGCTAACCTACAAGACCGTAGAAGAGTATGATGTTATTGTGGGATATGCATACCACACCCCTCCCCCGATTCCCATGCACTTTAAAAAATATATAGTCAAAGAATTTGGTGCCAAAAATAATGAACTGCATGACAAAATTGCAAGGGATCTTTTTGGAGACGGCAAGACATTCCTTGACCCGATTCTACCAAAAATCACTGCTCCCACGCTTGTTATCTGGGGAAGAGAAGACCGGATTTTAGATGTATCATGCACAAAAACAATTAAAGCAGGAATCAAAAACTGCAAATCTCTTATCCTGGATAACACAGGCCATACCGTCCATATTGAGCAGCCTGAAAAAGTAATTGCAGCTTACAGCGAGTTCCTGTCATCGCTGGATTAGCACTTGTCTGCATTACGGCTTTTTCTTGTTATGCTCCAAACTCTTGAATATGTGAGCAGTAAAACAGGCAAGTAAAATTTGCAGCATTTTGAATTTTGCCAGCAACTTATATAGCTTATTATTCCTTGACAAAACCCACTGTTCTATTCTATATTTTTAGTCATATTAAATTTATTTTTTGTATACCTCCATCATCAAATGCCACTGAGGTGCAAAGTTTATTTTCCAATAAGTGTTTTATTTATTTCATAAACAGATTTTCAGCATAAACAAAGCAATTGATTTCCATATTACTTTTTCAGTTTATTAGGAATTTTTATGAAATATTTTCGGCTTCTTCTTGCTATAACCCTTGCAATACTGATTGTGGGCTGCTCGTCAGAACCTGCAAAAAAATCACCAGAAGCAGTAAATGGGGAACTCGATTTAAGCGACTGGACCCTTAAAAAGGACGGCGCTGTTAAACTGTCCGGCGAGTGGGAGTTCTACTGGGAGCAGTTGTTAACGCCAGATGACTTCTTAAAAGAAACCCCACCGCAGCCAACAGGCCTTATTAAACTCCCTCGCCCGTGGGCCGGCCTGGAAGTAAATGGGAGGAAAATTCCACGGACAGGCTACGCCACCTATCGACTGAAAATTCTTGTTAATGAAAATGAAAAATTACTGGCTTTAAGATTACCAGATATAATAAGCGCATTTACACTTTATGTGAACGGAGAAAAAGTAAAGTCCATTGGCAGGATTGGGAAATCCTATGATGGCATGACACCCAGATGGATGCCTGACATAGCCAGTTTTATTTCCACGGGCAATAGTCTGGAAATAGTACTGCACATATCAAACTTCCACGCCAGGCATCCAGGAATTATCAGGGCTATCCAGATAGACGATTCAGAAATGGCAGTAAAAAAAAGGGAAAGGCGACTTGTCCTGGAGTTTTTTATTTTTGGAAGCATTTTGTTTATGGGGCTATACCACATAGGCCTTTATGCTGTGAGAAGACAAAACAAGACCCCATTATTCTTTGGAATTTTTTGCCTGTTGTTTGCCCTGCGCACCATTGTACTTGGTGAAAGATACGCCATTCTTCTTTACCCGAACATAAGTATTGAAGTTTTCATTACTCTTGAATATTTAACCTTTTTTCAACTTATTGGCTTTTTTGTCACTTATATCCGAAGCCTTTACCCCAGGGAGTTTCCAGAAAAAGCTCATCACGGCATCGTGATTATTGGTGCTTTATTTTCCATATTTACAATTTTTACGCCAATGAGACTTAACGTCCATACCATACAGCCATTCCAGGTTGTTGCCCTGGTTGCCCTGGTTTTCAAAACCTATACCCTTGTTCTTGCTGTTATCAGAAAACGGCAGGGCGCAAAAATTTTTCTTTTCGGCATCATAGTTTTGTTTATAACGGTCATCAACGATATTCTTAATAACAACCTGATAATACATACTGACGATTATGCCCCATATGGTTGTTTCCTTTTTTTCTTTTTTCAGGCGTTCATCCTTTCGACCCGTTTTTCAACTGCCTTTACAAAAGTAGAAGAACTTTCCACTGGATTGGCAACAGCAGAAAAAAAATTCCGTGGAATATTTGAAAGTGCCATTGACGGAATTTTTCAAATTACAATGGCAGGCAAAATACTTATCATCAATAATTCAGCATCAGCAATCCTGGGTTACGATTCCCCACAGGATCTCATGGACAGCCTTTCAGCGGATATACAACAGGTGTTTGTACATCAGCACCAACTGGAGTCATTAGTTAAAATCATGCAGACGCAAAAATCCATTAAAGAGTTTGAATATGAAGCCTATAAAAAAAATGGGGACATTGTTCATCTTTTACTAAATGCAAGTCTACAGGAAGAACATAGTCCAACCCCCTATGTAGAAGGCATTGTGTCTGATATTACTGAATCACGAAGGGCAGAAAAACTGCAAGTCGCAATGGAGGCAGCAGAAGCATCAAACCAGGCAAAAGGCGAATTCCTGGCCAATATGAGCCATGAAATCAGGACCCCAATGAATGGAGTTTTAGTTGCGGCCGAGCTTGCAATGACTGAAACGCAAACAAAAAAACGTGATCACTACCTCCAGATCATTCACAATTCCGGGCAGTCTTTACTTGGCATTATAAATGATATTTTAGATTTTTCTAAAATCGAAGCTGGCAAGCTCGACATCGAAGTAATACCCTTTGATCTCAATGCGCTGATAGTGAACATCGGTGATCTTTTTTCCGGCAAGGCATCTGAAAAAAATGTAGAGATGCTCTTTGACATTGAGAGCAGCACGCCAATGGCCCTTTATGGTGACCCTGTGCGTGTTGAACAAATTATTCGTAATCTTGTGAGCAATGCCATAAAGTTTACTGAAAAAGGCGATCTAATTATGGTCGGCGTTCAAGCAGAAACCTCTACTGCTGAAAACCTGGTGCTGAAATTTTATGTAAAAGATACTGGAAAGGGTATGAAGAAAGAGTACCTGGAAAAATTATTTGATCCATTTACCCAGGAAGATGCTTCAACCACACGCAAATACGGCGACACCGGCCTGGGCATGAGCATATGCAAACAGCTTGTTGATTTAATGGACGGAGATATCTGGGCCCAAAGCGAGATAGGCAAAGGCACGACTTTCTATTTTACTCTAAAGCTTGACAGGCAGCCCATTGAGCAGGAAAAGAAACTTATTTTTCCAGAGAAAATTTCAAATTTAAAAGTACTTGTTGTTGATGATAACCAGGACAGCCTTAATGTTGTCAGCAAGATCCTTGATTCCTTTGGTTATGAATCCACCCTGACCCAGCAACCAGGGGAAGCCCCGGGTTTACTGCGCAACAACAAGTTTGATCTCTTGATTACAGACTGGAACATGCCGGAAATGGACGGCCTTGAGCTGGCATCAAAAGTTAAAAAAGACTGGCCCAACCTGCCCATCATCATGCTGACCACCTTTGGTAAAGATCACAAAAAAAATGAATCCAAAGGCAATAATGTGAATAGCTTTCTAACCAAGCCCATCAACCCCTCTGCTTTATTTGATTCCATTAAAAAGGTTTTTGGTGAAAAGAAAGATGATAAGCAGATTCAAGATAAAGATGGAGGCTACCTGCACAAACTCCAGGGCCTTAAAATTCTTCTGGCCGAAGATAACAAGGTCAACCAGGCTCTTGCAAAGGCTGTTCTCAAAAAAGTAGGCATAACAGTTGATATTGCAAATAACGGTAAAGAAGCAGTAGAGGCGGTACAACGCCAAAGCTACGCAGCAGTACTTATGGATATGCAGATGCCGGTGATGGATGGATACGAGGCTACACAGGCTATCAGGCAGGATGCAACATTTGCCAAGCTGCCAATTATTGCCATGACTGCCCATGCAATGAAAGGCGATGAAGAAAAATGCCTTGCTGCCGGCATGGACGGGTATGTAACAAAACCTATCAATCAGGATATCCTGTTCAAGACCCTTTGGAGCAAAATGGCTCTTCTTGAGACCGGGGAGCCTGACATCAATATTGAATCCATGACAAAGGCTGATGCAGAGGAAGAATCTTCTATCCCGGCCAGGCTTCCAGGGATTGAAATTAAAAAAGCCATGGCATCGCTTGGCACTGATAAAGATATATTTTTGCAAATCCTCAGCGATTTTCGCATAAGCAATCTCAAGACCCCTGACATGATGACAAAGGCCTTTCAAAAATCCGACTGGAAATCCATAAATGATTTTGCCCAGTCACTTAAAGGGGCCAGCTCAAAAATCTGCGCCGAGGGCCTGTATAAAGTATCGCAAAATCTTGCAGAATCTGCCAGCGAGGGTTCTGTTGATTTCGAGCAGCTAAGCGTAATAAATCACCATCTGAACAAAGTATTTACTTCTATTGTTTCGCTGGTAAAGCCAGAGGAAGAAGTTGATGAAGATGAACCAGAGACTTAACCAGCAGCTTAAATGAGTCGATTAAAACTACGAAGCGGTCGGGGTAAATGGGGGACGCTGTTAGTGAAGCAAGTAGAGTAATTAATGATGCCTGAAGTCTGCGAACAGACTTCAGGCATTTTTAAACTCGTGCAACAAAATTATTTGGGGACGGTCATATATACTACAACCGGGAGGTGATCAGAAATCGGGACAGTGTCATGGCTTCTGATATAATGCTTACCTGTTTTAAGACCCTTTGTAGAAATAAAATAATCTATTGTCTTATCAGGACTTCTTTTGGTGCCATGTGTTGACATTGCACTGAACCATTTTTTATAATCATCACCGTTTACTTCATCAAATGTTGGCAATGCATTATACTTATCATAGAGTACTTTAATCTCTGAGCCATTGGGATTGTAGTACTTCTGGCTATCAGGAGCAAGTCGGCTGAATGCTTTTCCAGGAGGAATAAGGTTGAAGTCTCCGGCAATAAAACCATAACTTCCAGCTTTTTCAATATCACCTAAAATCTCATCCACCTGGTTGACCTGCATTTCAAGGGTATTTGTACCCTGTGCAAAGGCACTCAGATGAGCATTCATGGCATATAAATTCTTACCGCCTTCTATTGGAAATTCAACCTGCTGTACAGCGCGCTTAATGGACAACTGGGTTTCAACAATAAGCCTGCCAGGAATTGCAGCAAGGGCAAAACGTGTTGCATTACTCACCCTGTATTTTGATATTGTAGAAAGCTTCATACCCATGGCCCCGTTGACTGCGGGATGGGGGACAAATTTTGACTTCCAGTAAAAGGAAGATGAACTGGAAGCATATTCCTTTGGAAGCAGTTCGAGCAACATTGCAAGCTGGTCATCAAAGTGGGTTCGTTTTGATCCGTCATCAACTTCCTGGAGCAAAATAATATCTGGATTTTCATCAATAATTATTTTTGCCACATCCTTTAATGTCTTTTTTATAGTTTCCTTTGATGGCCAGGGGTCCGGGCCATTATCAAAAAAGAAGTGATTTTTTGAATTGCTGGCCATGAACTGAACATTCCAACTCAAGACCTTGATTGACTGACCGGGCTTTAACATCGGTGCATCAGCCGGGCTTATAAAGGGTTCTGCCTGAACGTCGTCTGGATGATATGCGAGATTATAAATAACACCAAGGTAGACACATCCAATTATTATGATTGCCGATGCTGCATATTTAATAATTTTTAACACTTTGCTCTTCCTTTCATAGCAAGACTTTAGATATATGGTTCCTGTTTAAAAATTAAGCAAAAAAATTCGCAATTAATCCATCAAGCCTAATTCTGCAAGAAACCTGAAATGGGCCGTAACAACTGCTTCCTTGGGAAAGGGGTGATCCAGGTTTGGTGATGCCAGCCGCTTGCCCTTGGGGAATGCGCCATAGGAAAGATCCCAGTGGTGACCGTGGAGCATGGCCACGTGCATACCCATTGGTAAATCAACAATAGCCTGTTTTTGCGTTAACTGCATATCGTTATTTGAATCATACTTGTTGATAAAAATCGTATCAGACATCTGGAAATGCGGAACCTCCATCACAGACGTAGAGCCAGTAAAGGAAAAAATCGGAATATCTAATGCATCAATTTTTTCGCCATGTGTATCCATAAATTCTTTTCGCCTGTAGCTGGTAAGATCCAATATTGCTGATTTGATATCGTATTCAGCCAGCCGCCGGAGAGCACCTTCTATGACAACCCCTGGGGAAACCATGTTTAGGAAGGTGTGGAGTGAGTCAGTGATGGTTTTTGTATCCAGGGTTTTTAGCTGCTCAACAATATCGTTTGGTTTAAATGCGCCGTTTACTGCCCCTGCCCAGGTTATGACAGCCTGTACCCTGTCTTTTAATTCCGGGTGATACGCAAGAAGCGTCATGATGTCAGCAGCACCCTTGCTGTATCCCATCAGGACAACCTTGCCAGGTGGAACTGCATCTTCTTTGGCAATCATATTTGTTTCAGCGTCCAGGCCGTGACCATAGTTCATGGCATTTAGAATATCGTTAACATTTGCATCGCATCCCTGCATTGGATGGTTGTCGGCTCGAAGAATTTTCCATCCGGTTTTTCTACAATGGCTGGAAATTCAGCAGTAAATGCACGAACCGGAAGCAGGCCGTTGAGAAGACCAGGGCAAAAAAGCAAGGTAGTATTTGAAATATCGCCATGCTGTGCTTCGGGCATATCGATTTTCCAATCGTCAAGGTTATCGCCCCGGAGAAACCGTTCTGCAATTTTCTGTTTGTCAGGTCGATCATCTTTACCGATCAGTTTTTTCTTGGTCGCAGCCAGTACTGCATCTTCATGCTTGATTGCTTCCTGGATAAAAAGATTGCGCCATCTTTTTCCACACCAGCTTTTAACAAATGGATCGGTAAAAACCCTTCTGTCTTCTGCAATCAGGCTCTTCAACTCTTTAATCAACCCCAGGTAGTCTTGCTTTTTCTCAAGATTTTCGAGTAGCTCCATGGTTAAACCTCTTTTTATTTAAGGTGAAATTTTGAAACACATAACCAGTTCTGAATGAATTTTCAATTAATAGTAGTGAATTAACAAATCAAAACGAATAATGCAACAAATATGAAATAAATTTCAATAAAAGCGCAACAATTCTGGCAGGATCAAGTCTGCCAATGTTTATGCCATGTCTATATTATTGTGAACCCCTGTAAACACAAAAGACACGGGGAAGCAACATCGCTTCCCGTGTCATAATCTGCTTCATTGTTAATATAATTTTTTAAAACAATCAGCTTTTCTTTACTATTCTGTTTGAATTTACTGCCAGATAATACTTCATGTCAGTACCCTGCTTTTCTTCGATTTTGATTGTTTTTATAGTTTTCTTCACAACCATGGATGAATGGCACCCTTTTATTTTCGAACCTGAAAATAAGGCCCCTGATACCTGAACACAGGCAAAGACTCTTATGTCCTCATACAGTTTCTCTACGGTAGCTTTTTCCTCGTTTATTTCATCAATTTGATCTGTTAATCTTTCAATCCTGTTCAATATACCAGGCATGCTTTCATTCGCACCATCCTGCTCGTCAAAAAAACTATTTAATTCTTCTTCAAACTTTTTGATATTTGAATCAAATAACTCAGCAGTGTTTAGAAGCATTGAAATATCTTCATCTGTA
>JAOZSB010000338.1 GCA_029939895.1 Desulfobacterales bacterium | reverse complement strand
CAGCACGTTGGGTGCTATTCTAAAAAGTTAAACGGGACACTACTGATAAAATTTATCATTTGGAATATAGAGAAAAATCCAAAATATAATATTTCGGCTTTGCCGGGTTAGGAATATTACATGAAAAAGCATATTGCTGCTCTGGTTGTATTATGGATCATATCGGTGACGATTTCACTATGGTGGAACCTTCATGTTGAAAAAAATAATCAAGCTATTATCGCTATGGAGGGCTCTCGGGCCTTCTTCAAACAAGTAGTCCTTACAAGAACCTGGAATGCGGAGCATGGCGGTGTCTATGTAAGAATAACCGATCAGGTAAAGCCCAATCCTTATTTGAAAATGCCTTCTCGTGATGTGGAAACAAACACCAGCATAAAGCTGACAACAATCAATCCAGCCTTTATGACAAGGCAGATTGCCGAAATCGCAGCCAGAACCACCGGTGTACAATTTCATATTACCAGCTTAAAACCCATACGCCCGCAAAACAAGGCTGATTCCTGGGAACATACAGCGCTCAATAGTTTTGAGAATGGGAAAAAATTTTTTGGCAATTTTGTGTCTAATGCTTCGGGTGAGACAGCTTACCGTTATATGGCACCCCTGTTCGTCGAACAAGGGTGTTTGAAGTGCCATGCGATTCAGGGTTACAAGTTAGGCGATATCCGTGGTGGAATCAGTGTAACGCTTCCATTCAGCAGGAAAACCACTAACTGGCAGCTATGGCTGACTCATATTATAGCGTTATTGGTCGTTACGGTCATTTTAATATTTTTTGGCGGCAAGCTTGAAACTAATAGAATAAAAATCATTGCAACCAACAGGGCACTAGAGGAATCCATGGGCCGGCTGAAAAAGACCCAGTCCAAGCTGGTTCAGTCGGAAAAAATGGCTGGCATAGGAACCCTGGTGGCTGGAGTGGCACATGAAATCAATAATCCCATTAACTTTGTCAATAGCTGTTCCCAGAGCCTGGAGGTAAGGGTGCAAGAACTTAAAGCCTTTACCTATGAATTAATGGGGGAAGAACCTGACCAGGAAATCTTAAAAATGTTTGAAGAGAAGTTTACGCCTATTTTTAAGAATCTTTCCACAATCTTTGACGGAAGCCAAAGAATCAAAACCATTGTTACTGAATTACGAACGTTTTCCAGGCTTGACGAAGCTGAAAAGAAACGTGTTAAGGTACTAGAAGGATTAAAATCGACTATTACCCTGACAAACACCCAATATCGGGATCAAGTTGAATTCGTATACGATTTTCAGGCTGATCAGGAACTCGAATGCTGGCCCGCCCAACTCAATCAAGTATTTATGAATATGATAGTCAACGCCTGCCAGGCAATAATATCCAAACAGAAACAAACAGGGGATAAAACTCCCGGGAAATTGACCGTTAGTACTCAATTGCAAGATCAGTCACTGGCTGTTCGTTTTCATGATACTGGTTGTGGAATTCCAAAGGAGATACAAAGCAAGCTTTTCGAACCTTTTTTTACAACCAAGGACGTCGGGGAAGGAACTGGTATGGGACTTTCTATTTCCTTTGGTATCATTGAGAAACACCAGGGTAAAATTACGTTTGAATCAACTGAGGGAGAGGGTACTACATTTACGATCTTACTCCCCCTTCATCTTGAGGATACCTGAAAAGGTGAAAAAACATACTGAAATGTTACTATATCAAGGTTGATGCAAAACAAAAGAGATGAGGTATAATATGGCAATATTTAACAAGAAAGCTTTAAAGGCCAAGCAACAAAAGACTCTCAAAGCACATACCATCCTGATTGTCGATGATGAAGAGCACAACCTGTTCGCCCTTACCGAACTGTTGGGCAGGGATTACAATATTATACCTGCAAAGGACGGACAGGAGGCATTAGAATTAGTCCGAAAAGATGATGATCCTGAACGAATTCACCTTATTATAAGCGACCAACGAATGCCGCGTTTAACCGGAGTGGAATTTTTGGAACAAACGATTTCCACTATTCCAAGAACCATTCGAATTGTTTTAACCGGATATGCTGATATAGAGGCTGTTATTAATTCGGTCAATAAGGCCGACATTTATAAATACATCAAAAAACCGTACGATAACCAGGACATGAGGGTTACAATACAAAGAGCAATAGAGGCGTTTGAGCTTGAAAAGGATAACACCGTATTGTTTGACGACCTCAAAAAATCAAACCAGGCTCTTCAGGCTGCAATGAAAAACTTACACACAGTTAAGATAATTCCCGGTGTGTACTGGGTCCAGGTACCCGAGGCCGATCTTTATATCCTATGTGGGTGCCCGGCGGATATCGTCAAACATTTGATGCTAAAGGGATTTAACTCGACTGCGAAAAAAGGAGACATTACATTTGAAACCGGGCCTAATGCTATTTTACTCTCGGATATGCTGATACAAAACGGCAGTTTTTCTAATTTGGCAGAATTCCCAATTTTACAAATGTTATACAGGCAGGGAATGATTTTACCCAATCATCCTAATAATACCGGGGCAAAGCCACTGCTTATCGGTACTGCGGATCAGGTAAAGGCTCAAATGGAATATATTTACCGTGGGAATTACGGCTTAACCTCCAGGGAGGAGATATTGGAGGCCGGAGTGGACGAGAATTTAGCGGATGAAATGATGCGTCTGAAAATGAAGTTTGCTTTTGGAAATATTCGCCCGACCGAAGAACTATTAGAATCAAGAATAATCGAAGATGAACCCGTTGAAATAAAAAACGGGGTTTATGCCCGGAGAGTCGGCTTAAACCAATATGAATTTCAATATAAAGGCAAATCAACCGTTGTAGATCTTAATTTAAAAACTCATGAAACCTATGAATCTCCCTATGGATTAGGATATCGTGATATAAAACGCGAATACTTCGGGATCATCCATTCGGGGGAAGGAGACGGCTGGGACATACATCGTCCTTCCATGGCAAGTATCCTGATGTTTCAAGGAGAAATTTTTTTAGTAGATGCAGGACCAAATATTTTGCATACCTTGAGGGCCTTGAGTATTGATATAAGCGAAATATCGGGGATTTTCCACACCCATGCGCATGACGATCATTTTTCGGGTTTGCCAACCTTAATGCAGTCTGATCATCGTATAAAATATTATGCGACCCCCCTGGTTCGCGCATCGGTCTCCAAAAAGCTTTCCGCTTTAATGTCAATGGATGAAAGCAAGTTTTCCCAGTACTTTGAAATCCATGATTTAGTATTTGATGAGTGGAATTATTTAGAAGGGCTGGAAGTAAAACCAATGCTTTCACCGCACCCTCTGGAAACAAATATTTTTCTGTTTCGTGCCCTGGGAGAAGATGGCTACAAAACCTATGCTCATTGGGCCGATATCACATCGATTGATGTTTTCAAGCAAATGCTGGCCAAAGACTCTCCCCTTGATGGTATTTCCCAGGAATTTTTTGATAAGGTTCTATCTGATTATTTTATCCCGGCAGACCTTAAAAAAGTGGATATCGGAGCTGGATTGATTCATGGCCAGGCAAAGGATTTCGACAGGGACAAATCAGAAGAAATAATTCTTGCACATACATCAGCAAGCCTTACCTTGCAACAAAAGGAAATCGGATCTGAAAGATCTTTTGGAACAGTGGATATATTGATTTCAACTCCTCAGGATTATTTAAGAAGACAGGCGTATAAATTTTTACGGGAGTTTTTTCCAAAAGTCGAACTCAAACGCCTGCATGTATTGTTGAATTGCCCGGTGGTCTCCTTTAATCCGGGAACCATGATTCAAAAAAAGGGTGATCCGGTTTCAAAAATTTCTTTAATTTTATCGGGCAGTGTCGAACTCATCCATCCCGAACTTGAAATCCAAAATATCCTCTCCAACGGCTGCTTTATTGGGGATGTATCTCTCTTGAGAAACGCTCCTTTATTGGGAACCTGGAGAGCGGTTTCTCATGTACAGGCGCTTCAATTTCCCGCCAGTTTATACCGCACTTTTTTGGAGGAAAGTGAGGTGTATGAACAGATGAAAAGCATACAAGATAATATTGAATTTTTACAAGAAACATGGCTTTTTGGAGAAGGAATTTCTTATCTGGTTCAAAATAAAATTGCTCAAGTAATGAGTCAAAAAGATTTCAAAGAGGGGGAGTTGATAACCAAAGGTGAATCACACGGTATCTATTTATTAAAGGAAGGAGAATTGCAGATATTGAATTCAAAGGAAAAAGAAATTGAAACCTTGAAACCAGGAGATTTTTTTGGTGAAGAGGTTTTATTCCCAGAAGATACAGTCGTTTTTCAGCTCAAGGCGACTAAACCTTCTGTGTTTTATTTCATTAGTGAATCAACATTGCTTGAAATCCCCATTGTCCATTGGAAATTATTGGAAATTTTAGCAAAACGTACAAGTATTCACAAAAAATTGAAATAGGTTTTTACAGCTTTATTTTCTATTCATCTTTTTTGTTTCGGCCAGATGATCATGATTCTTATTTGCCTGCCATTCTATTCTTAATTTGTAATGCCATATCTTTATAATAAAGGGGTGAAGCCAAGCTAGTCCACGGTCAAGTTGTGTGCTACAGGTTTTGCCTGTCGCAAAAGTCCACGGATGCTTCATATATCGTAAAAATAACAAGCTCCCCTAAATTCCGGGTGTGACTAATAAAGTACAAATATCCTCCTTGAAAACTTTTTCTATTATGATATATTGATTTTTGAATATTAAATCTCAAGATTAGCGTTATTTGGATATTTAGATAATATCCCAGTTTTAAAAAGTGTAAATCTGCATTGGCAATGTGCTGATTTTGGCACTGCTGGTGGGAGTAGATATTGGCAAGAATGGAAGTTACACATCTCCTTTCGTTTTGAGCAATATGTATATCGACACAATAGCATTGTTCATACATACTGTTGAATTGAGTTGCAAATTGAATCAAGGAAAAATTAATGCGATATTGT
>JAOZSB010000337.1 GCA_029939895.1 Desulfobacterales bacterium | reverse complement strand
ATTTGTAATATATTTTGAGGATTATTTTTTTTGCTAACCCTGTAACAGGAGCCAGGGAACGTTTTGCAACTGGCTCCAGTACCTGGCCCCATGGAGCAAACTAATGTCCGACAAACCAACCTATGAGCAGCTTGAACAGCAGGTCAAAGACCTGAAAAAGAAATCTGCCAGGTTTATGGCTGATCAAAATGCTCTGAAGGACTCCATATTTTTTTATACCAACCTGATCCATGAGGCTCCCCTGACCTTTTTTAATCTGAACACCAACCTTGAGGTTGTAGCCTGGAACATGGCAGCCGAAAATATGTTCGGCTATAGAAAAGATGAGCTTAGCGAAAACTTTATCGGAAATTATATTGTTGCCGAGGATGACAGGTCTGCATTTGAAGCCAACCTCTTTGAGCTTCTAAGGGGCAAGGGTGAAGAACACCTTTCCCTTAAAGCTGCTGCAAACAGCGGCCAGACCATGGACTGCGACTGGCGGTTTATGCCTTGTTTTGATTCTGATGATGAGATAAGCACCCTGGTGGTTTCGGTGGTGGATACATCTGTAAAGTCCCAGGAACCAGCCACTGACGAGGAAAGCACCCTTATAAGTGCAGAGGAAAAAAATCGAGCCATCATTGAAAGTGCGCCCATTGGAATTTATCAGGCAACCCTTGAGGGTGGATTTGTAAGTGCCAACCCGGAACTGGCCTGGATGCTCGGCTATGAGTCCCCGGAACTGCTTATCGAGAATATGACTGACATTACCTCTGAGATGTATGCTGATGAAGAACAAAGGGATGAGCTTTTCTTCTGGCTTTTTGAAAACGAGCAGTTAAATCAATTTAGAGTACTGCTAAGGCGGCGTGACGGCTCCACCTTCTGGGCATTATCAAACACTCAGATGACACGAAGTGAAGAAGGGGGAAGATTTGATGGCATTGACGGCTTCCTGATCGACATAACAAGTACTGTCCGGGCAGAAAAAGCCCTAAAAAAAGCCAAGGAAGCAGCAGAGGTTGCTACACTGGCTAAAAGCGATTTCCTCGCAAACATGAGCCACGAAATCAGAACCCCCATGAACGCAATCATTGGCCTTTCTGACCTGGCCCTGAAAACCGATCTTAACCCAAAGCAGTTTGATTATATAAGCAAAGTCAGCGTTGCAGCACGCGCACTGTTGGGTATTATAAACGATATTCTTGATTTCTCAAAAATAGAAGCCGGCAAAATGGAGCTGGAAGCTGTTGACTTCCTCATCTATGACCTGATGGATAATGTTTCCGACATGTTTGCAAACAAGATTGCGGAAAAGGGCATAGATCTTATTATTTCCGTTGCTGAAAACGTCCCACCCTGCCTTGTCGGGGACTCATTGCGCCTTGGTCAGGTGCTGATAAACTTGATTAACAATGCAATAAAATTTACAGATAAGGGCGAAGTAGTCCTCTGGGCATCCATGCTTGAACAGACAGAAGAAAAGACCAAACTTCAGTTCTCAATCAGCGATACAGGAATCGGCATGACCCCGGAACAGCTTAAAAAACTCTTCTCATCATTCAGCCAGGCAGACACCTCCACCTCCAGAAAATACGGCGGCACAGGACTGGGGCTTACTATCTCCAAGCGTTTTGTGGAAATGATGAACGGCAAGATCTGGGTAAAAAGCGAAAGCGGAAAAGGAAGCGCCTTTATATTCACAGTTGAGCTTGAACTGCAAAAAGAAGGACAGACCACCAGCCACGGCTTACCCGATGACCTGCAGGGCAAACACGTCCTCGTTGTAGATGACTCCCCTGCTACCAGAGAAGTAATGATGCTGGTGCTTATGTCCCTGGGCCTTATTGTCGGTACATCCGACGAAGGTATGGATGCGGTTAAGGAGCTGGACCAGGCACATAAAGACGATTACCCTTTTGATTTTATACTCATCGACTGGTCTGGCAAGGACATGGACGGAGTAGAGACTGTAGACGCAATACGCAAATGGCAAAGCAGCCTGCCAAAGGCCGGGGATCTTAAAAAAGAACTGCCCATCATAATGACGATAGCCTTTGGTCAAGAGAAAACCCAGGAAAAAGCTTTTCAGACCGGAGTAAACGACTTCCTGATAAAACCGGTAAAACAGCTTGGCCTGGTAGACCGCATAATGGAAGTTTTCGGCAAATCAACTAAAAAAGAAAAACGCCTCTCAAAGGCAGACCTCAAAGTAATTGAAGCACTCAAAAAAATAAAAGGTGCATATGTACTGCTTGCCGAGGACAACGAAATTAACCAGCAGGTAGCATCGGAGATACTTAGGCATGAAGGCATAATCGTAGACATAGCCAATAATGGCGAGGAAGCAGTTGAAGCAGCTTTAAAAAACGATTACGATGCAATTTTGATGGATATTCAAATGCCTAAGATGAACGGGGTGGAAGCCACCGCAGCACTCAGGGCAGAAGAACAATTCAAGGACCTGCCCATTATTGCCATGACCGCCCACGCAATGGTAGGCGCAAAGGAAGAGTTTGTTGAGGCGGGAATGAATGACATTGTCACAAAGCCTGTCATACCTGCGGATCTCTTTGGCACACTTGCACAGTGGGTGACCCCGAAGGAAAGGGACATCCCCCTTCCACAGCAGCCGGAAACTCCAAAAGATACCCTGGCCGATGACAGAGACTTTCCAACTTCGCTTTCTGGAATAGACGTACAGGAAGGCCTGAACCGCCTTTTCGGAGACAAGGCACTTTTTGCCAAACTGTTGCTGAACTTTGCAGATGACTACCTTGAAGTAGTTTCAAAGATTAAAAACGCTGTGTACAGTTCTGATTTTGATTATATAGAGTTAACCGCACACACAGTAAAGGGTGTTGCCGGTAACCTGGGGGCTGGCCCGCTTTACAAGATTGCCATGGAGATTGAATCAGCTTCAAAGGATCACCAGTCACAGAATGTAATTACGCTTCTTGAAGATTTTGAGGAACGCTTAAATGAAGTGCTGGAATCCATAGATAAAATTCGCCAGATACAGACTACAGCTAAACAGTCTGCTGAAAATCCTGGCGAACCAATTGAACTGAATTCTGTAGAGCTGTCAAAAACCATGGCAACCATGATAACACAGCTCATAGAAGGTGATTCTGAAGCAGAGGATTCCCTGGAATTATTAACAAGTACACTGATGGGTTCAAAGGCAGCCAGATTCCTGAAACCCCTTGAAAAGCAGGTCGATAATTTTGACTATGATGATGCCTGTAATACTATAAGGGAAATTGCAGCAACCCTGGGAATAGAAATAAAAGAGTAAAGATTAAGTTGAAAAGCACCTCATTGTTGCATGATGCGATCCAATTGGATATTTAGAAACTGACCCTAAAACTCGGGGAAAAAGATAATGGACGATGAAAGACAAAAAATCCTTATAGTGGATGATGAGAGATTCAACATAAATGTACTTGTTGAACTTCTGAAGCCGGAACACAAAACAACTGTTGCAAAAAATGGCCGTCAGGCACTTGAGCGGGTTCTAATGGGAACCCCCCCCGATCTTATACTTCTTGATGTCATGATGCCGGGGATGGACGGCTACGAGGTAATACAAAAGCTGAAGGATAACGAAAAAACAAAAAATATTCCAGTAATATTCATCACAGCGCTAAGCCAGACCAGCGACGAGGCAAAGGGCTTTGATCTGGGTGCTGTTGATTACATAACCAAACCTTTTCAGCCGACTATCGTCAAAGCCAGAGTTAATACCCACCTGCGGTTAAAAAGAAAAAGCGACCTCCTTGAAAGCCTGGTTGCCCTTGACGGGCTGACAGAAATTCCAAACCGAAGACGTTTTGACGAAACCCTTGACCTTGAATGGAAAAGGGCTATTCGCAATAATAATTTGCTGTCATTGGTCCTCATGGATATTGACCATTTCAAGCTGTACAATGATAACTATGGCCATGCAGCAGGCGATGTCTGCCTTAAAAAAGTAGCCCGTTCAATTGAAAAAGTGCCACAGCGACCAGCTGATTTAGTTGCAAGATACGGTGGAGAAGAATTCGTTGCCGTACTGCCGGAAACCGATGGCGAAGGTGCCACACAAATTGCAGAGCAGATGCGAGAAGCAGTTTTTTCCCTTGGAGTTACCCATGAATTTTCCTCAGCATCGGATGTGGTAACCATAAGCCTGGGCGTAGCAACTATTTATCCTGTAGTGGAAATTGACCAGAAATACCTTATCGAACAGGCAGACAAAGGGCTATACGATGCAAAGGAAGAGGGAAGAAACAGATTCGTGGACGTTGATATGACTATTTCCTACGACACGGATTGATGAATAGACGACTCTCGGATTTGCTATGGCCTGAGCAATACCAGGCCACCCTTTCTTAACCATAAAACCGGATTAACCCATATAAGTATTTTCTTTATATTCCAGTACGTAGTGTTTCATTGCCTTTCTAATCTTTTCATGATTACAAGCAATCTTCCGTTCTCAAAATGGGAGTTGATATTTAAAGACCCAATGACGACAGCCGCAGCAATTGACAGGCTCGTACATCATAGCGTCATTTTGGAATTGAATATAAACAGCTACCGAATGGAGGAAGCAAAAAACAAAAAAAAGGAAGTTTGACATATTAAAATGGGGGCCAGCCCCCAAACCCCCGGAGTTTATCGCATAGGGTGCCAAAGTATGAGAAAGAGTGAAAGGCCACACTTATTTAAAAGCACGGCCTCATACTCCGGCGACCTTCACGGCGCTCAGGTTGCTCTCCAGCATTGCCCTATCCTCCGGAAGGATAAAAGTTAAAAATCACAACAAAACCTATATGGCAAGAGTTTTATAATAAATAGAGGATGTTAATACATTTTTGAAATGGGAATTATAATTGTCGTTGAAAGGAAATAATAATTGTCGTTGATCACCCTATAAAACGGGTACGTTGCCACATATGAGTACAGTTTTATTTGTTAAAAATAACTTAAATTTCCCTTGACATGACTCAATGT
>JAOZSB010000336.1 GCA_029939895.1 Desulfobacterales bacterium | reverse complement strand
GTTTTTTCAGCACCCAAAGGGATTCAAGGGCCTGCGCTATCAAGCTCCAAGGTACCATTTGGACTTTAAACCCCTTGATTATACCTTTATGCAAGAGGCTACTCTGTCATATTCTCTTATATTTTTAGATAATTGAATAGAATACATCCCGAGAAATATTTGCTTTATTATTACTTAGCCATATTTGAGTTAGTCATTCCGACAGCAATTAATAAAAAAATATTGCGAATATGACTATATAGTAATTTTTTTTGATGAATAAGTAAAGTTTATTTCTAAAAGTATAAATTTCTTATTGACAGCCCCCATACCCAAGAGTATCTTTTAGGCAGCTGATCAGCTACATATTAGTTTTTTAAACTTTTCCTTTTTACTTATCGCAATTACTTATCAAATTTTTTTCTTAAAGGAGGAAGAAATGAGTAAAACCGTAGCCCTTGAAAACCGCAAATTGGATAGTAATAACAAATTTTTTGAAGCTGCATGTTCAAATTGTGAAGATAAAGTTACGCATCAGATCTTAGAGGCAATCGATACGATCTGGATTGAAGGCGATTCTTCTGGTTGGGAATCTTATCAAATCATTCAATGTCAGGGCTGTAAAACACTTTCATTCTGTAAAGAGTCACAACTTGCAGAATTCAAGGACATTAAACCCGATACAGGTGAAACATTTTACCCAAGATTTTGGGATTTTTATCCTGACAAAGGTGATGCAAAAAATTCTCTGACTCTGTCGCACAAGCTACCGGTTATAGTAGAAGAAATTTACGATGAGATAATACATGCGTTTAATGCCAGGCTTTTTGTGGTTGCAAGCTTAGGCATCAAGGCAATGATTGAAGGAGTCTGCAGGAACAAAAGAATATTAAAAGGAGCTCCCTTATCATTCAAAATTGAGGGTCTTGTGGATGCTGGTCATATAACTGCTGATGGTGCTAAAATTTTACACAGCTTAACTGATATGGGGAGCAAGCCCACGTTTGAAATTATGAAATTGGATGCCAGAGAACTCAGAGCTGCAATAGAAGTAATTGATCATCTAATAAGAGGTACCTACCTTATCCCAGAACTTGCAAAAGAAGTAGCCCCGGCAGCCTAAGGGTTATCAGCCTGGTATTGGCAATAATGCTGCGAGATAGTTACTATTATAAAGGGGCCGCCTGTCGGCCCCTTTAAATTTATAAATCTGAATTGTTGAGTTTCTTCGTGGCAGTCACTATCGGGCATTTAATGCGCCAGGTGCAAAAGCAATAAAAAATGAATCTGCCAAAAAAAAACTTACTCCTTTAATCCATATTTAATATTAGCAGAAAACAAATTAAACAAACTTATGTTTTGCCGCCCAGACCGCTGCCTGGGTTCTGTCGTTTACGGTGAGCTTATTAAAGATATTGATGACGTGACTTTTGACGGTGTGTGAGCTTATGCTCAGGAGTTGTGAAATCTCAACATTGGTTGCGCCCTCTGCAACCAGGCACAGTACCTCGATTTCACGGTCAGTTAAGGGCGACGGCAGGGAAGCATTGGCCTGAACGCCGTCCTGGTTGCGATTCTCTGATAATGATGAGATTTTTTTTTCAAGCTGGAGAATATATTCGCTTTTGTGTTTCAGGTCAGAATTGCTTTCTGCCATGTCAACATCAAGGGTAACGGTAGATTGAAGGTTGCCGTCATTATCATAAACCGGGAAAGTAACCTGTTCAACAACAGGCATCCCCATAAATGAACACCTGCCAGGAACCGTCTGCTGCTGGCTGAGGCTTGCGGCAAAGGCCATGCAGGAGTTAAACCCGCATTCCCGGCAGTTTGTCTGGGGCAGGATTTTCAGAATATCAACAACCGAAACCCTTTGAAAAACCTTGTGCTTTGGTTTGATTGCATCCTTCCTGCCATGAATATCCTTCAAATAAAAAACCAGATCATCCACAAAGGCTCTTGCGTGCTCCCTGTCTTTTATCGGTGTTATTAAACAGTACCGAGGATGAAGAACACATATACTGCCCTTAAAGCTAAACCTTATCAGGCCCGGATTTTCATGCAGCTCTGCTTTTTCTCCCACGGCATTAATATACGGGAACAGCACAGAAACATCATCATCAAAATCCACACTCGCCATAAAGGAACTGCCCGGCCCGCCGCCAGGCTTTCCCAGTGGCCCGCCAGTATAGACCTTTAAGCGATGATATCCAAAATTGAGTGGGTTGTTTTTCATTTTATCGGCTTTTGTACAACCTTCTTTTACAGAATAGATTATCTGTTATTGTTAATAATTTATGCAATTATCCACAAAGGCCAGGTTTTTTTTGTAATGATCGGATCATTAGATTTATATGTCGCCCTTACAGGGCTAAATCCTTATGGGACGTGTGTCCAAGGGCTGGTATATGCCGCCCTTTCAGGGCTAAAATGGATGTCGATATATCATGTTTTTGTGTTATCAGATTTATGTTATCAAAAAGGCCTGAAGTAATGCATAGTCATCCCTTGAAAACACATGGTCGTGCAATTTGAGTCATGACAGCGGCTATTCATCATCAAAGCTTCTGCGTCGTTTACGTTTCAGGCCCCTGCGGAGCTGTTGTCCGAAGAGCATGGCGCATGAGGCCAGAAGGCCCGCCAGGCTGACGTAAAATAAAATTGTACCTAAAAAATGAACTATTTCCATGTTGCACCTGCTTTACTGTATTGCTTTTGCATGAAAGAGACCGTAAACACTTACAACTCTTTCATATTGTGTTGTGGGCAAAAAATACACCAATAAAAAAGTCTGCCCGTGGCAGTTTGTTTAACAGTTTATGAACAATAATATTCAACCTTGTTTTCAAGGATTGACCGTGCAAACAGCAGGTCCTCCCTGGTTGTGATCTTGATATTAATTTTGCTGCCGGGCAGTATTTTAACACTGCATCCATAAAGCTCGGCAATATGTGCATCATCTGTGCAGATCAGCCCTTTGCTGGCGGCCTGTTCATGGGCATTCATGATAAGCCCGTACTTGAAGGCCTGCGGTGTCTGGGCAAGCTGCACGCCTTCACGTGGAATTGTGCTTGATATAAATCCGTCAGCAACGCCCTTTACTGTGTCAGATGCAGGCACGGCAAATATTGCAGCACTGTTTTCTCCTGCCGCATCTATGCATTGCTCTATCATGGATTCTGTAACAAAGGGGCGCACGCAATCGTGGATTACTACTATATCGTCCTGCTCCAGGTCTGCTGCTTTCAGGGCATTATAAACAGAATTCTGCCGTTCTTTACCACCTGTTACGGTTTCAATTTTGTGTGCATTGTCTTTGTCCGGGTTTCTGGCAAGGCAGTTTTTAATTGCTTGTGAGCTGTCTTCTGATATTGAAAGTATAATTTTTTCGATTTTGCTGCATGTCAAAAATGGCTTGAGGGTATGGAGCATGATCGGGCTGCCCAAAAGTTCTATGAACTGTTTTGGTTTTTTTGCCCCCATGCGTTTTCCTGCACCAGCAGCAGGTATGATTGCAATAGCCATAAAAACCTCAACGAAGATATTTAAGTTCTGTGGGAAGCGGCACGCCTTTTCCCATGGAGTCCTCTCCGTAATTGACACCAGCCAGTATTTTTATGTCCTTTAATGCCCGGACATCACCTTCAAAATTTACTTCTTCAATATTTTCCTTTTGGATTTTTCCTCCTGCCCATTGAATATCAAGCACGGAAGATGCATCAAACCTGTCCGGGCCAATGCAAAGCTCGACCTGGCCCCCGTGGTGCTGCACGATTTTTGCCACGAGCAGGCTTGGGCGCATGTGAAAGCCAAGTTCCTTTGGGATACCCACATTGATTGTGTTGCGCTCTATGTTTTCGTTGAGTATTTCCGTGGCAAGGGTTTTGCCCTGGGACAGGAATTTACATACAAAGGACAGACCAAAATTTATGGTGTGGTTGAGCAGGGCAGACGGGCTTACAAGCTCTGCCATCTTATCCTGGGCGATAATGTCTATGCTTTTGTAGCCAGTCTCATGAAGGTGCCGCTCGTAGAAGTGGAGCAGGCGGCCTATCACCTGCAACAGATGAAAGACAATTGAAAAGCACCCCCGGAGTTGCTTGAGCTTGCGGTTACCAAACCTGTAGCCGCCGTGTATAACATATGTGTCAAAGGAGGACTGGAGGTTGTGGACGAGCATTTCATAGCGTCTAATCTCCACCTCGTTCACCTTTGCCGGTACTATCTTGTGGAGCTGCTTTGTTGTGTATGGTTCAAAAAAACTGAACTCATCAAAGCTGTGGGCAACGGCAAGAAATTCGCTGGCAATTTTAACAATGTTTTTCTTCTGGAGATCCTTGTCTTCGTCTTCAATATCGAATTCAAGTGTTTCGCTGGAAGCAATGCCGGGAAAGTCCTCTGTTGAATAGGTATCTTCCGGGATGTCAATTTGCAGCCTCTGCGCTTCTTCCAGGATTGCCGGGGCCAGTTTTTTAAGGCATTCGATTATAAAATCCAGGTTTGCAATACCCTCTTCCTCAAAGGGACCAAGCTCTGAGATTTCATAAAAGATAAGCCGGTTTAAAATATGTTTTTGTGCGTATCCTGAAATGCTTAAATGCCTGACTGCTGCGGAAAGCTCCCGGTAATAGTACCACTGGGTGTTGTTTTTTGCCCCGTGAAAGTCGAGAAAGTCCTCAAGGAGCTGTGATGTGGAAATAAGCTTGGAGTAGAGGTTTTTGGTAAATATATACCTCTCGCCACCTGTGTTTATGATGTATTTACAACACTTAAGGTAGTTATTGGAAAACACCATGACTTTTCCCATATAGGAAGTATCACACGTTTTGGCTTCCACGTTCTCCATTTACACCATCTCCTTTAATCGCCAGAAACTTTTCATCCAAATAGTATTATATGGATTTTTTAGCCAATATATTTATATGTCACCCTTTCACCATACAAGGGCTGAAAGGATGACCTGTGCTCTTGTTTAATGTTCATGCATTCCTTCGGCTGGAGCTTGCGGCATAAACAAATATATTATATCA
>JAOZSB010000335.1 GCA_029939895.1 Desulfobacterales bacterium | reverse complement strand
TCGCCATAATCAGGGCCCATAAGGAAAAGGTCGTAATAATTATATTGTTCTACATAATATTTGAATACTGAAAAGTATTTATCATGAACTTTTCGATATGCCCCTGGTGCCTCGAATTTTTCATTAGAGAGCCCTGTGAGCTTGCCGCCCCTTCTCTTAGTATCTTTACTCGCAGAGTCGAAATCCTTCATAGCCTGCTGAACAAATGGATTGTTTGCTAAAACACGAACATCTCCAATCCGTTCCCTGAAATATGATTCAATCTGACTCTTTTTTATATTTCTTATGGATTCAAGTTGATTATACGACTGCCTTGAAAGAGCGCTGCTGGCTTTATGCAAACTTGTTAGTCCAATTATTCCAAAGGGCAGGATACCCACCACTAAAAAGAAAAATAATAATTTGGATTTAAGCGCCATATTCTTCATTTACAATTTCTCCTTTGATTTATACTTCATTTTTACTTCTTATTTTTTTATTATAAAATGTAAAATAATATCAAATTAAGCTCTCAATCGTTTCCAGCAGCAGATTCTGGTCAAACTCTCCCTTAACAATATACCCCTTTGCACCAGCATCTATTCCCTTTCTTTTCATCTCCGCACTTGCCAGTGATGATACAATAATTGACGGGGTCTCAGGGAATTCCGGGTTATCATTAAATTTTTTTATAAACTCAAAGCCTGTCATTCCCGGCATCTCAACGTCAACCACCATGAGTTCATATTTTTTTTCTTTTACTTTCTCCATTGCTTCTTCAGCACAAACCGCCAGATCTACTTCATACCCGGCAGACTCAAGGATTGACTTCTCCATCATGCGGGTCGTCAGAGAGTCATCAATAACCAGAATTGGAAGAACTTCATCCATGTTGCCTTCATCCTCATCCCCGTCTGTAATTCGATTTAGACTGGCTTCTTTTGAATTTTGAATAAGCTGAACAGGGTCCAGAATAACAACTGGATTGCCGTCGCCAAGTATAGTTGTAGCCCCGACATTGGCCACCCTCTTAATATGGTTGCCGATATTTTTTACGACTACTTCCCGGACACCTATCAACCCGTTAACCGCAAAAGCAATAAATTCGCCCCTTGAAGAAACCCCGACAACAGGAATTTTTTTACTGTCCAGCGCCTGGTCAGGCAGTTTTAAAATCTGATTTAAACGCACAAGAGGAGTCGCTCTTCCAGAAATCCTGATGACCTCCCTGTTGCCTTTAATCTCAATTTCTTTTTTTTCTATTCTGAAAGTTTCCACCACACAGGAAAGTGGCAGCAAAAGTTTTTCATGTCCGCTTTCAATCAGCAAACACGGGAGGTTCGCCAGGCTCCTGGGCAGCTCTATAATAAATCTCGTAAACCTGCCAGATTCTGTCTTTATAGATACCTGGCCCCTTAAACCTGCAATTGCCGTTGCAACAACATCAAGCCCTACTCCCCTGCCCGATAGATTGGTTATTATCTCCGACGTTGAAAATCCCGGCTCCAATATAAAATAGAGCAACTCTGCATCGCTTATTTCAAAGGCTTCCTGCGAAGTAAGCATATTTTTTTTGATTGCAGCTGCCCGAATTTTTTCCAAATCAATCCCGGCACCATCATCTTCGCATGTAATAATAAGGCCGCTCCCCTGCAACATAAGGGTTAATGTCAGGCTGCCTTCTCTATTTTTATTATTTGCCACCCTTTCATCAACAGGTTCCAAACCATGGCCTGCGGCATTTCTTACAAGATGCATGAGGGGTGCTTTTATTTCATCTAAAATATGCTTATCTACTTCAATCTCGCCACCAATTATATTCAGCTTTATTTCCTTGTTCAATTCCTTTGCAATGTCGCGTACAAACCGCTTGAAATCCATCAATATACTATTTGCCGGCAACAGCCTGGCCCTAAATGCTTCTTCCTGAAGATCCATGCTTATCGAATGAGTTAATTTAACATCCTGCTCATATTGAGAAGCAAAATAATTTATTTCTTCCCTGATCTTCTGCTGTGTCTGAATGCTCTGCTCAATATCTTTAAATACTTCTTTCAAATCTGAATGCCTGGCTTTTAAATCCTCGAACTCAGGCAATCCGCTGAATTGCAACCAGGACTCTGTATATTTTCCATTTTGTTCAAGCAATGCACTCACAGATGCCAACTGATTTGACTTCTCCTGCAATTTGATTTTATTGATTACAAGCTCGCCACTTAATGCAAGCATATTGTTCAACTTCCCAATGCTGATACGAACCGTTTCATTATCCTCAGCAGGTGCATCATGAATCGATGAAACTTCTCTGGACTTTACTTTCTCAACAATCTTCACAGGGGTCACGGTTGCTGCCTGACCTGCGACATCAGGCTCAGCAACAGGTGGCGCAACCTCAGAAGCTGGAGCCGGGGCAGAAGCCTCCCTCTTCATTTGCTCCAATGATGCTGAAACATCTATATGTGGATCAGTTCCGTCATTAACATGTTTCAATACTGCCGCGACAGCGTCAAGACCTACAATAAAGCGATCAATTATTTCAGAGGTAAGCTGAATTTCACCAGCCTTTGCTTCTCCCAGAATATCTTCTATATAATGAGCAATATCACCTAAATTGGTGAGTTTAACCAGTCTTGCTGAACCCTTGAGGGTATGGGCAAGGCGGAACATCTCATCAAGCAGGGGAGTATCGGCTGGATTCTCTTCAAGCTGCAACATCCCGTTGTTTAATTGATCAAGAAGCTCATTAGCCTCAATCTTAAAATACCTGTAAGGATCCTTCTTTGTTGATGCCACAAATCCTCCGTACAAATACACACTGGCTTTTTTAAAAAATTACAATCTGATCTTCAGTTGTTTTTCTTTGCACACTCATCAGGCAACATATAGTCGCTGCCTGAAAAAAATTTCATTCAACCTTCATCTCATTTGACTTTGAAAGACGCTCCATATTCAACAGGGTCACCAGTTTATCCTTAAGATAAAACTCGCCCTGAATCAGCTCTGCCTTTACTGCTGAAATTGTACTTATGGGAGGCTGTATGTCTTTTTGCTTTACAAAAACCACACTCTTGATGGAATCAACAAGAATACCTGTTGTGTAATGCAAATTTTTTGTAACAATGATCCTGCTCTCACTGGTAATCTCATTTGCAGACACTCCCAAAATACTTCTAATATCTGAAACCGATACAATAACCCCATTTAAATTTATG
Organism: Desulfobacterales bacterium; assembly: GCA_029939895.1. Classification (GTDB taxonomy): domain Bacteria; phylum Desulfobacterota; class Desulfobacteria; order Desulfobacterales; family JAOZSB01; genus JAOZSB01. Next base: position 1,835 of record JAOZSB010000335.1, on the reverse strand, counting down.
ATCCCGACAATCACAGATGGCGCACATGGTATCTTTGTAATATGAGGAATCTTGATAATCACACGGGTAAAATTTGTATTAATCGCATAGCTTTCCTTTGATAATGTAAACACAACAGCCTGATCCATTTCTTCTGTTTCTATTTGCGGAGCTACGGAAAAGCTTTTGTTAAATGCTTTTCTTAGTTCCAGCAGATCATTTGTCAGTGCTAAATCATCTTTCATTGCTTGATCACTTTCGTATTATCAAAAATAAGAAAACCAAATGCCGGGTCAAAACAGTTCATGCAACTATTCAACAGTTAAGTATTTCTCACTTTCCTTTTCCATCATGATACCCTTGAGTTCATAGGGGTCAACCAGAGCCTTTGCATTAAAAATAAGTGTCAGGTTTTCATCTGCCTTATAGACACTTTCAATATACCGATCAAATAAAATTGAAGGCGGAGGTTCCAGCCCTTTAGTTTCGATTGTCATCATTGTCGGCATTTGATCAACCGTCACACAAAATGTAAATCCATCGCCCTTGACTGCCACAAGGCAGGTTTGCATGTCATTTTCTTTTTTGGGAAAATGCAGCAAAGCACGAAGATTGATGACAGGTGTCAGTTCCCCCCGCAGGTTAATGATCCCTTCAAAAAAATCAATTGTCCGTGCAACACTGGTAATTTCCAGCAATCTTGTCACAGCACTTATATCGCTCGTTTTAAAAGCCATTTGATGGTTAGCCAGTTTAAAAGTTAAAATCTGGCACTTTTCGTTTAATGGCATATTATTATCCTCTTGATGCAGGTTCTGGCTTTTTGTTTTTAAAAAAAAATATACAACCTTAAAAAAAATCTATTTCAGCGCACTTCCTGCGCCTTTTTAATATCTTCCAGTTTTTGTTTACAAGCTTGTAAAATGCTCGATACCGAGGCTCCATCCAGATACAAAGCACTCATTTCTATGGATTCCTCTTTAAAATGTTTAACTGCATTCCTGTATGACTTTGCAGCCTCTTTGAATAACTTCTGCCGGAAATTAAGCTCTGCCAGTTTAAAATGAGCAGGAGCAAAATCTTTTTGCAAAAAAATCGAATTTTCATAGGATTTTTTTGCATCTTTAACCTTACCATCATACTCAAAAAGCAAACCTTCAACATGGTAGGCCTGATGCGAAAACTCTTCAACCTCAAACCCCTGTCTGCAAAACATAAATGCCTGGGCAAGGTTGCCTTTATTTGCTTCCAGAATGGAGGTGCCCAATATGCTTTTGAGGTGATCTGGATTAGATTGCAGTATTGCCTTAAAAGTAGTAAACGCAATTTCATATTGCTTGTTTTGCAGAAACTCAAGCCCCACTTGAAACTCTTCTTCAGGGTTAATGGGTATTGGCTTCTCAGTTTGTGTTTTTTCTTTGACAATTTTTTTATCAGCAAAGTCAGTCACAGCATTAAGATTGCCTGCCTCAGTGGAATCAATTTTGTCTGGTTCCAGCATGGAATCAAACTGGTATACAACCTCTGGTTTTGTTTCCAATACTGGCCTGTAAAAAAAAGCATTGTTTTTCTCCATGACTACAAACTCATCTGAAATTCCCCGGAGTGTCTCGGAATGACCCAGTACCATGAAACCATGATCAGAAATGATGGATTTGAAATTTGCAATAATCTTAGTAATAGTTGGGGCAGTAAAGTAGATAAGTACATTTCTGCAAATCACCAGGTCAAAATGTCTTTGGTGTTTATAGAAATCTTCGTCAGACAGATTGCCTTCCATAAAAGTAACGGACTTTATTATTTCTGGTCAGTAGTGTCCCGTTTAACTTTTTAGAATAGCACCCAACGTGCTGTAA
>JAOZSB010000334.1 GCA_029939895.1 Desulfobacterales bacterium | reverse complement strand
ATAACCAATATTTAATCCAGATAATATTTTACCGCATTTTGTTACGAAGATAATAATAATGCAGACAATACTGCATCGTTTTTGAATTTTTAGTTTTTTTATAAGTACTTCTTTGATTATAATTATAGTAGTAAAGAAGTATTGCAAAAATATTGTAAAAGAGGAAAAGGTGAATAATATGACTGATACTGCTGATAACAAAGTTGATCGCAGTATGCTTATGAATCAGTGCCTCGAAGCCCTGGCGCTGGCCTTGGAATACGATATGAAGGATTACCACGCTCACCAGCACGCAGTCCGGGTTGGCGAGGGGTGCGGACTCCTGGCAAAAAAAATGGGACTTTCCGATGATACAATCCAACAATTATACTATGCAGGACTTCTTCACGATATTGGAAAAATTTCTGTTGACCCGGCTCTTCTTGCTAAAAAAGGGGGTCTGTCAGACGAGGATTTCGAGATAGTAAAAAATCACACTGTCCACGGTGGCAGGATAATTGCGACCCTGCCTGGCCTGAACACTCTGTCCCTGTGGGTACGCTGGCACCATGAATGGTGGGACGGCTCTGGCTATCCCGATGGCCTTGCAAAGAATGAAATCCCCCTGGAAGTACAGATACTAAGCACAATCGACTGCTTTGACTCATTGCAAACCCCCCGGCTTGATAGAGAACGGAGGACTCCTGAGGAAGCATATCAAATTATTAATGAAGAAAGAAATTCCCACTTTAACCCGAGAATTGCAGATATGGTTATGGAGCTGGTGCAGGAAAAAGCAGTAGTGCCCGGCAAATCATCTGAGCAATTCCTGAAAATCAAAGCACAATGCATAGACCGTCCTCTGACAGGCTACGACTGGGGATCAAGTGAAGGTCTGTCCGGTCTTTATCCTATTCTCAAGCTGTTTGCACAGGTTATTGACGCAAAACACACTTACACAAGGGGACACTCCACAAGGGTTTCTATTTTGTCAAAGTACATGGCAGAAAAAATAAACCTTTCCTCCGAAGATGTTGTAAGGGCTGAGATAGCAGGACTGCTGCACGATGCAGGCAAGGTCAGTGTAGCCCAGTCAATCCTTGATAAACCAAGCAGGCCAGACGAAGAAGAATGGAAGTCAATCCAGAAACACCCCAGCAACTCCTTTGACATTCTGAGCAAAATCTCCACCCTTAGCGACATTGCCTGGATTTCTGCATCACACCACGAGAAATACGATGGAACGGGCTATCCCAACGGATTAAAGGGTGATGAAATACACGTAATTTCGCACATTATAGCCATAGCTGACACCTATGATGCCATAACTTCATCAAGGGCATACCGACCAGGTCAGCCACCTGAAAAGGCTTTCAAAATCATAGAAGAAAATCTTGGCGGACAGTTCCACCCGGAAATCGGCAGGCTCTTCATCAACACATCGCCAAAATATATTACTGCTCTGTTTGATAACTACAGTATGACTGTGGATTGATTGTTGATTTTGATTAAATGCAGATAACTAATATATTGCAGGAGTGGCATTTGTACTTCTGCGTAAAATAATAAAGATAAATTTTAGGAGGATGTATGTTTATAACCAATACAGAACAAATTCCTGGTAAAACAATTACTGCTTTTCATGGTGTGGTTTCTGGAAGTACAGTCCGGGCTAAACATGCAGGCCGGGATATGCTGGCTGGTCTCAAGAATATTGTTGGTGGTGAACTCACGGCCTATACAGAGCTGTTGCAGGAATCCCGTGACGAGGCTATTTCCAGAATGAAATCTCAGGCAAAACAGATGGGAGCAAATGCCATTGTTAATGTCCGCTTTTCCACATCTTCTGTGGCTGCGGGTGCGGCTGAAATCTATGTTTATGGCACAGCCCTTTCAGTGGAGTAAAATTATGGAACAACTAATAGTTTTTGCGATCCTGATTTCACTGGGGTACTTTTTTGGTCGAAATGCTGAAAAAGGACATTACAAATCAATCATAGAAAGAGAGCAGACGTGGCTGCAACTGCCAACCACATCGAACAAGAATGTTTTGGGGGATGACAGGGAAATCAAACAATGCAAGCTTGTTTCCGGTAATGTTGTAATATCTGTCGATTATTTCAAACAGATTCTTGCTGGTCTTCGCAGTGTTTTTGGCGGCAATATCCAGGCGTATGAAACGCTTGTTGACCGAGCCAGACGAGAGGCTGTCCTGCGGATGAAAGAATCCTGCCCCGGTGCTGATCAAATCATCAATTTACGACTTGAAACTGCCTCCATTTCAAAAGGGCGAGGGAATCAGATAGGATCTGTGGAGGTGCTGGCCTACGGCACGGCAGTCTTTTTCCACAGGTAGACATGATGGAATATAAGCCAACACTGCTTAAAGACAATGTTAATGTTTCCCATGAAAAACCGATCAGAGAATTTGTATTATTGTTTTCAGGAATAACGTTTTTTCTTTTGATTGCGTTTTGGTCCCTTGGGCTTTTTGTTGATGTTGCAGTGGATTATATATCCCCGGATTTAGAAGCAGTAATATTTTCACCACTTGAAGTATCAATGTCAGAACATACCACAAGCAGTGATCGACAGCAGGCAAAGCTCCAGCAACTCGTTGACGAGCTTCGTAAATGCAGTAATATAGCCTATCCATTAAAAGTTAATTTGATCAAGTCTGAAGATGCCAATGCCCTCGCATTGCCAGGGGGCAGGATTGTTGTGTTGAGTTCTTTGCTCGATAAGGTGGAATCGGAAAATGGTCTTTCATTTATCCTTGCTCATGAAATTGCACATTTTAAAAACAGGGATCACTTACGCGGTTTGGGACGGGGAATTGTTTTTACTGCGTTGATGGCAGCATTGACAGGTGCTGGGTCTGATCTTACCATGGTGTTTGCACCAGTTTCAGGCTTTGGGTAGGCGCAGTATTCACAGGAACGGGAAAGCATGGCTGACCAGCAGGCCTTACAGATTTTAAATTGTTATTATGGACATGTGGGCGGTGCAGTTGAGTTTTTTGAGGCCATGAAACCAGATGAAGAGAAAACCAGCAATGTGATTGGGCAATATTTTGATAGTCACCCTGAGGCTGTGAAACGCATAGATAATCTTAACCGCCTGGCAAGAGATATGGGGTTCAAGGTTGAAGAAGTGAAAGCATTAACCATAGTTTTGGATACTCAAGATAAGTAATTGCAGTAATGCATTTTAGTGAAGTAATTCATTTATACAAAGACTTTTTGTTTGACTAGTCTATCTTAAAACTCTCCTTCATCCCGGCGTACTTCTCACGCAGTTGCGGTTTTTCTATCTTTCCTGTTGGGTTTCGTGGAACCTGGGCAAAGAAGATTTTTCTGGGTCGTTTGTACCTTGGGAGGTCCTGGCAGAAGGTGTTGATTTCTTCCTTTGTCATTTCCATGCCGGGTTTTACCTGGATAATTGCAGCAGATATTTCGCCAAGGCGCATGCTTGGAACACCGATTACTGCTGCATCCTGGATTTTGGGGTTGTCCTGGAGAAAATTTTCAATCTCAACCGGGTAGATGTTTTCGCCTCCAGTGATTATCACGTCTTTTTTTCTATCCACCAGCCAGATAAAGCCGTCTTCATCAATCTTTGCCATGTCGCCGGTCAGGAGCCAACCGTTTTTGATGGTTTCTGCTGTGGCTTCATCATTTTTGTAATACTCCTTCATCATGCCAGGGCCTTTTACCATTAACTCGCCCACATCGCCAGGGGGGATGTCGTTCAGTTCCGGGTCAACAATCCTGGTTTCCCAGTCAAAACCGGGTATTCCAATTGCTCCGACCTTGTGCATATTTTCAATGCCCAGGTGTACGCAGCCTGGCCCGGTTGTTTCGGTCAGGCCGTAATTGGTGTCGTATTCGTGATGGGGGAATATTTTTTTCCATTCCCTGATAAGGCTCATCGGGACTGGTTGCGCTCCAATATGCATCAACCGCCACTGGTCGAGGTTGTAATCTTTAAGTTTTAAATCGTTGCTTTCTACTGCAAACAGTAGATCCAGCGCCCAGGGAACCAAAAGCCATACAACTGTTACCTTTTCCTCGGAAATCGCCTCTAAAATCCATCGGGGTTCAATGCCCTTGAGAATTACTGCTTTGGCTCCCACAATCAAATTGCCGAACCAGTGCATCTTCGCTCCAGTGTGGTAAAGGGGAGGGATGCACAGAAAGTTGTCAGAGCGGGTCTGCTTGTGGTGAATGTTTTCGACAATACAGGCAAACTCAAGATTCCGGTGGGTCAAGAGTGTCGCCTTGGGTGTTCCGGTCGTGCCGGAGGTGAAATAGAGGGCTGCATCATCAAGGACATTAATATTGTTGATAACATTTGAGTCAATGCCCTTTGCTGCGATGCTTTCGGTTTCATGTGATTTGATGAGATCATGGTATGACAGGGCGTATTCAGGTTTCTTATCTTCCGGGCCGCAGAATATATAATGTTTAACATGATTGTCCAGATCGGGCTTGATTTTGTTTATCCTGTCTATGAACTCCTCGCCAAAAATTAAAACTTTTGGCTGTGCGGTTTCTGAACATAATTTTATGGTTTTGGACACAAACCTGAAGTTCAAGGGGACTGCCAGCGCACCGGTTCTGAGGATACCAAAATAAATCGGCAGCCATTCAATGCAGTTCATCATAAGATGTACTACCCGGTCACCTTTTATAAGGCCCATTTTTTTCAGTGCAAATGCCATTGTATCGGCATCATTGTCAAATTGCTTCCAGGTTATTTGCCTGCGAAGATTTTTTTCTGGTTCCCTTTCAACCAGGGCTATATCGCTTCCATACATTCTGGAGTTTCTTCTAAGTATTTCAGTGATTAACATATGCAATTCCCCTGTAAGTCTGTTTGATGAAATTGATGGCAAATTATGTTTTTTTTAAACCACGCAATACACGGAATATCACGAAAAAAAAGGTTTTTTGTTCCTCTCGATAAACTTAAATGTTTTAACGAAGCGATGATTTTTGTTTATTCCGAAGGTCTGATTGTGAAATAAGCAAAAAGCTGCGGTTAAGTAACAACAGTTAT
>JAOZSB010000052.1 GCA_029939895.1 Desulfobacterales bacterium | reverse complement strand
GGTTGCTGTTGCCCAAGGCACGAAAACAGGAAAGATCAAGTGGTACAACGACAAGGAAGGGTTTGGCTTTCTTGCTGGTGATGATGGTGCAACCCGGTACTTTGACAAAGGGAATTTTAATGGCGATCCGATTCCTCAGGATTCGGTTTGCTATGAGGAGATAATTGACAGTATGGGACCGGTTGGCGTGAAAATTAGTACTTCTTAAAATCGAAAAAAAAACCCTTTAATGAGCAATTTTCCTGGAGTTGCCAATTCAAAGAAACTTGTTTGCTCATTAAGGGGTTATCTTTTACTTATCTTCAATTGTAATGCTTTGTCGGGTATGTAAAAATTAAATGCCTATGCATAATCGTTCTTTTTCAGCTTCTGCCAGGTCATTTTGAGCCATTTCCCTTACGAGTTCCAAAAAAGAAGTTTTTGGCGACCACCCAAGTTTTTCCTTTGCCTTTGTTGAATCTCCAAGCAGGGAATCAACCTCAAGGGGGCGAAAATAATTTGGATCAACCGAGATGATTACCCGTCCAAGTTCTGGATTATAACCTTTTTCGTCTTTGCCCTGACCCTGCCACTCGATGTCCATTTCAAGCTCATTTGCAGCAGCTTTGACAAATTCCCGAACAGAATGCTGCTCTCCGGCAGCTATCACATAGTCGTCTGGTTTTGCCTGCTGAAGCATCAACCATTGCATTTCAGCGTAGTCCCTGGCATGGCCCCAGTCCCTCTTTGAATCAAGGTTGCCCAGGTACAAGCAGTCATGCATGCCCAGCTTTATCCGGGCCAGGGCCATTGTTATTTTTCTTGTGACAAAGGTCTCACCGCGAACAGGGGATTCATGGTTGAACAATATACCGTTGCAGCCATATATATCATATGATTCTCTGTAATTAATTGTTATCCAATAGGCAAACATCTTTGATACAGCATAGGGGCTTCTTGGATAAAGCGGTGTGTTTTCCGTCTGGGGGATTTCTACGGCTTTTCCAAAAAGTTCAGAAGTCGAAGCCTGGTAAAACCGTGTTTTTTTTGTCAGCCCCAAAAGTCTTATTGCTTCCAGAAGCCTGAGAGTTCCCAGGGCATTTACGTTTGATGTGTATTCTGGTGACTCAAAGGATACTGCAACATGGCTCTGGGCAGCAAGGTTATAAATTTCATCCGGCTGAACCTTTGCAATAATGGCGGTCAGGTTTGATGAATCCGTCATATCGCCATAGTGAAGTATAAAACGCCTGTTTTCTTCATGGGGGTGCATATAAAGATGATCTATTCTTTCTGTATTAAAAAGGGATGATCTTCTTTTTATACCATGAACTTCGTAGCCCTTGTCTAGTAACAACTCAGCAAGGTATGAACCATCCTGGCCGGTAACTCCAGTTATAATTGCTTTTTTTCCCATGGGGTTCATTCGCCTGTGTTTTCTAAATACCAGTTATAGGTTTCTGTCAGCCCGTCCTGCAATGATTTTAAGGGTGTCCATCCAGATTTTTCCAGCTTTGATACATCCAGCAGTTTCCTGGCTGTCCCGTCTGGCTTTGAAGCGTCAAAGACAATGTTGCCACTGTAGCCAACAACCTCTTTTATCAACAGGGCAAGCTCTTTGATGGAAATATCTTTTCCAGTTCCAATATTTATCAGAGGATTATTTACGTATTCATCATCAGTCATGTCCATGTCCATGACAAAAACACAGGCATCTGCCAGATCATCAGCAAACAAAAATTCCCTCATGGGGCTTCCTGTTCCCCATACAGTCACTGAATCTGCCCCGCTCACCTTTGCTTCATGAAACTTTCGAATCAGCGCAGGGAGGACATGTGATGTTTCAAGATCAAAATTATCATTCATGCCATACAGATTTGTAGGCATCACCGGTAAAAACTTGGTTTGGTACTGTTTGTTGTAAGCCCAGCACATCTGTACCCCGGATATTTTTGCAACTCCATATGCGGAATTAGTCTGCTCCAGCGGGCCTGTCATCAAATATTCTTCCTTAATCGGCTGCGGGCAATCCCTGGGGTATATGCACGATGAACCGAGAAAAAGCATTTTTTTTACGTTTGTTCTATAACTTGTGTGGATGACGTTATTTTGAATGCAGATATTTTGATAGATAAAATCAGCCGGGAACCTGCTGTTCGCCATTATCCCCCCGACTTTTGCGGCTGCGAGAAAAACATATTCCGGCTTTGTCTTTTCAAAGTAATCCGAAACAGCAATGCTGTCCATCAAATCAAGTTCTTTTCGCGCCGGTGTGAGGATGTTGCAACAGCCCGCAGCTTCGAGTCTTCTGATTATTGCGGAGCCAATCATCCCCCTGGCTCCTGCAACAAATATTTTTGAGTTTTTAGTCTGTTTTAAAATTTTTTTCTCTAACTCAGATGCAAAATATCACCTTAAATCCAATCTGAATCCAATTTAACCTTTTGCAACTGGCTCCTTTCATTTTATGGAACTTAAATCACAGGTTCCCGGCATCACCATCTTGTGTAAATTTGCATTATGTTTTGATATGTAAATTTTTAACACTTGTATTTGTCGTTGTGAAAAATCAGCCGGTGCGATCTTGTTTTCATCAAAAAAATGTTGGTAAAACAATAATCCATTGCCCATTCAGGCTAATCATAGGTAGCCCCGATTTGGTCTCCATCAGTCAAATCATCATCCCATAATCTTCTGTTTTGCTTCCTTTGCGCCTGACTTCAGCCAGTCAACAAATAAACTCTGAAACAGCTTTTACTTTCATTTATTTACCGTAAGTCTTTCTTCCCAGACTGATTTTTTTATTAAAAAAAAATTTGTTTTAAAATCCTTTTTTTCTTAAAAGCTTAATCAAAGGCTTTAGTTTTCTTTTAATCTCTACACCCTTTTTGGTTTCCGTAAGATACTTGTATACTCTATCGATTATTTTTACATCATAGGTATGCTTGAAATATCTCTTTTCCCATCTCCATTTTTCAAGCTTTAAAAATGGAAAGTAGACCATATAGTAATGGATTTTGCTTATATCTTCGATCGTTTTTGTATGTTTATTTACCAAAAAACATTTGTTCCTTGAAAAATCCGACCACCCTTCGTTAGTCTCCGGCGGTTCCATGCCGTTTTCCAAAGCACGCTCCCACAATGGTGTATTGGGCTGTGGATTATAAACCTTAACAGCACACCTGAGCCTGTTGTGGCCTATCCTGTCAAGATGGTCAATGAAGCCCATTGTCTCTTCCATCTGCTTTTGTGTTTCGTCGGGAAAACCGATTATGAAACTCAGTTCTGTATGGATATCTGAATCCTTCAGCCTGATAACAGCATTTTCAACGTCCCTGACACCAATCCCTTTCCCGATGTCTTTCATTACTTCAGGTGAACCGGTTTCGGCTCCGATGAAGACTTTCCTGCATCTGGTTTGCTCCAAAAAGCTTACAAATTCCTGCGTGAGGAGGTTTGCTCTCATTTCTGCGAACCACGGCAGGTCAATCGATTTTATAATATTTTGAGCCCTTCCCACCTTGGTAAAAAAATTATCATCGTGGAAATATATACCATCAATTTTGTATTCTTCTTTTAAATAATCTACCAGTTGCAATACTTTATCATCACTATACCCAACCCATTTACCACTGTTTACTGCCTGGTTGTAGCAAAACCCGCAGGCAAACGGGCAGCCGCGGGAAGAAATCATGGGCAATACCCGCACAGAGTCTTCCATTTTCTGATAGTATGGCTTTAAATCTATCATATCCAGAGCTGGCAGGAACTCATCAACATTTGTCTCAAACAGGATTTCATCACTTATAATAATTTCGTTATTTTTTCCAACATAACCAACGCCAGGATGCTCCTCAAGGGATTCTTCTTTTGCAAGGATGTTTGCGATGTTTTTTATTTGCCCTTCTGCATAACCCAAAACCACATAATCAACGCACTTCTCCTTTAAACAAACTTCTGGCAGAATCGTTGCGTGTATGCCGCCCCATATCACTTTTATGTTTGAGCTTTTAACATATTCAGAAGCGGAAATTGTCGGCCTGAGCTGCGGCCCTGTCATAGTTGAAAAACCAACGAAATTGAGATCCTGCTTGTCTATTTCATCAAACTTTTTATAAAACTCCTTCAAGTTGCCATGATATAATATTACATTATAACCATTTTTTCTTAGTTCACCTGCCAGTATCAGTATGCCAAAGGGGACATACAATTCGAGTTTATGTTCAATTTTTGCAAGAAGTATTGTTTTTTTCATTAATAAAAAATCCATTGATTTGTTGTATTTAAAAACCAACATCTTTACGACACGTATAACCAGGTCATGCGGTCATTTTATATATCAATCTTGAGTATTACTTTCTAAAGATGTCTGGCAAGGTTTTTGATTAAGCATGCAGACATTCGCCACCGCCATTCCTAAAGCATAAATCACCCAGTCGATCCGATATGCGTTGCTGGAATGAGCAAGCCTTGTAACATAATATCCAACAACAGCAACCAGACATGCAATCAACAGCAATCTTGTACTGTCATCAAGGGTTTTCATATACAAACATTTAAACAAAGTAAAAATATAGTAAAAACAAACATAAATGACAAAAAGCATGGCAATGAAACCTGTTGAAATCCAATAATATGCCCACATGTTATGGGGCAGATAAGTTAATAACTTTTCCTTATCTTTAAGGTGTCCCTTTAATCCATGAATAATGTTTTTATCATCCATCCCGTATCCAATTATCAACGTTTCATCAATACTGCCTGCAACCCCCTTTAAAATTATCAGCCGCCGGTATACAGAAGTTGCCGCATTCGGAGTTACGACTGCTTTATATACTTTATATTTAAAAACTTCAGGTAACAAAAAGTGGTAACTGAATAAGGCAATACTTGATGTCAAAACAACAGTCAATACAAGTCCGGCAGCAAACTTTTTTAATGATTCATAAAACCTGAAATATAAAAAGAAAATTATTGCGAATTGAACAAAACCGGCCAATACCACGCTGCGATCATAAATAAGAAACAGCATTACAGAACCCATGGATAAAATCCCACCCCACATTATCATAAGGAGCTTGTTTTTTTCTGTAATGAAAACATATAAAATTAAAGGCAACCCCATGTTTAATGCCCTGGACAACCCTCCAATGCCATAGAATTTTGAATTTGCGCTCATCCCCTCCATCACTATCCTGCCAACAAAAACATAAATCAATACAGACAGTATAATGTTAACTGCCGCCCCAAGGGCAAACATCTTTGCGGCGAGATGGACTCTTTCCTTTGTCTTTGCATAACTGACAATCAAGGGCAGGACCAGTAAAAAAATATAAATAAATTGCAGCACACCCTTAAACCCCTCTGTCATATCAACCGCATTAACAAGTGAGGATAAAAAGGCCAGCAGAAGTATCGCTAAAAAAGATATGTACGGCAGAATCTCTGGCACTGGCAAAATCCTTCGACTATTTTTTAAGTGCAATGCAAAGGCAGTTATAAAAACCAAATCAACCAGATGGATATTAAGCCGCCTTGTAAAGGAATCCTGAATTAACGAAAAAGACATTTTTTCCAAGGGTGCCAGAAAAATACCAAGTAAAACCAAATAAAAGATCGGGTTAGTTCTTATTTCTATTCCCAGCGCCTTTATTGCGTCCAGCTTTAAATTCTTTTCATATCGTGGAAGTAATGAATCAATCAATTTTATACCGTACCTTTTGTTCGTTTTAATCAGTGATCAAGTTCAAGCTTTTATAACCTTGAATACGACCCACAGGTTGCTTTCAAATACTTTTTGAAAATGTGCTGGATTGTTATTGAATTTGGTCGGCTCAAAAACCATTCTTTTTTTTATTCCAAATGCCTGGTTCAGAGCTTTTTCGTTTCTGCTGCGCCATTTTTCGCTATTGACCTGCATTACATACTCTACTTTGTACTTCCTTATCAAGTTGATTGTGTATTCAATATCAAAAGCAGGGTTGAGCATGTTTTGGAGTTCCAGCTCGCTTTGAGCATGGGGTACTCGGACATCTGTAAAAACTCCAAGTTTGTATGTCGGGCTTAAAACAACACTGCCCGGATTAACCACGCTTTTTAAATATTCCACCGCAGGATCAGGCCGAGAGATAAAATCCCTTTTCCCTTTTATTATCCCCTTTGCATATCCATCATGATATACAGCAAATAGAGAATATGCCGCAATAGAAAGGATAAACACAAATTTAATTCTCTGGTCTGCCTGGGTGTCTTTGAAGATAATTGGGCCCAGCCATTTTGATACCTTCCAGATTAAATAACCCATAATAATCGGGGCGAGCAGTTTAGGCAATAAAGGAAAAACCTTAAAAACCTTTGCCGTTGGAATAATGGATGTTAAAATAGGATATGTAATAGGGTTGAACAACAGCAAGGGTGTTATCCACATGGCTGGAACTAAAAAACTTCCTGCTAACTCGTTTTTCCGCCTAAGCAGAAAAAGGGACAGGATTATTGCACATAAATTGAACCAGCCCAGTCTATATCCTCTATTAAAAGAAAAAAAATATTCCGGTTTTATTATTTTTAAATTTTCGCCTACTTTTATTTCAGCGGATTCAAAAGACTTATTTTCAATATTCCATTCAAGCCTGGTAACATAGGAATCATGCACTGATGCGTAATAGGTTCCAAAAATTAGAAGCGATGTCATCGTAACCATTATGTAGCGCACAGCAAGGTCTTTTTCTCTTTTTTTCAGGAACCTTACAACAAAAAATCCAAAGACACCCAGAAGGTACAGGGGCATCATGCCCATATAAACATTGCTAATCATCGCAATTAAAAGCAATACAAAAACCAAGTCCCTTTTTTTGCCCAAAAGCATATAAGATATTGTCATTTCAAAACACAGTAAAAGTAGTATGATACCAATATATATTGGAGATATGTATATGAACTCCATCATTCCCAGAAACAAAGCCTTAAAGAAGAATAAAAAGCAAAGAATGAATAACACAAGTCGCTTGTCCTTGAATAAAAAATCTACAAACCTGTAAAATGCACAAAAATACAAAAAGGCAATAATTGAGGGAAGCTTTATGAATGCAGCAGTCTCCGCATTCGCCGCCTTGAAGATAATTGAGTATGTATATAATACGATATTGTAAGAATATGTACCGTGGCTGAACCCAAAGACCGCAACAAAAAAGTCGAATGGATTTAACCCACAGCTCCCGGTTATTTTTCTGATCATCAACAAGACTTCACAGTTGTCAGCAGGGGGAACCTCCCTTGCCCCCAGATAAAAAGCCCACAAAAACATCGCGACAGCCATAAGCCCAATCCACACAGCACCTTTGTCTTCTGATGATTCCTCTGCCCCTGTTTCTATTTTGTTTGAATTAAAATAAGGAACATAAATCGAAATAAAAATAAGAAGCAGCACAAAATAAACAGCACCCAAAAGAAAAGAAAAACTCATATGGGAGAAATATGCGGGAATAATCAGAGCTGAAATAATTATCAGACTGTACCCGAAATAGACCGGGGTTTCCTTGAAAAAATTGTTCCTTTCACCCTGCCATATACGCCTTATCACCATCCCAGGAGCTATGAGAATAAGGAAATATGCATCAATTACCTTGAGATAATCAAGAACTTGAGCCTCGCCAGCCGAGCAAATGGCGAAAAATACCAGGCAAACAGGTATAATGATCTTCAGGTCAAAATTTGTGGGGATGGTTCTGTTCATGTTGGTTAAAATCCTAATAAAAGAATAATCAAAATCGAAGCCGAGGTTTAGTTTATCCCGTAGGTTCGGTTATAAATAAGCAAAAATCCCCCATTAATCAAGGGGATTTGCCAATACAGCAAGATAAGAATGAAACAGCCAGTTCAAGTTCGGGAATAGAAGGCTGTCGTATGTCAGGGAGTGAAGAAAAAAGCCGAACATGGGTACGAGTATAATTCCGGCTTGATAGCGGCTTTGTTTTTTTACCTGTGCAAACTTGTAATTTTTTTTGATAATCCACATTACTAAAAAAATATATAACAGAGTAAACACAGTACCCATCTCCACAAAACCCATGAGCAATATATTTTCAAAATTTCTATTTATGACGATCTGTTTCTTGAAGTGCCTTTCAACCCTGTTTATTTCAATTTTTTCATCATAATCCTTAAGATATTTCGTAAGGGGAACGTGTAGCCCAATCCCAAGAACAGGTCTTTCTTTAAAAACATGCAAAGCCAAAAAATAACGCTCAATCCTGTTAATTGAGCTGTTGCTTGTGACAAGGTTTCTGCTAAGGGCAGAGGGCAACTCATTGCTCAACAGAAATCCTCCAGCGGTAATAATCAGGGCCATGACTATGATAAACCATTTTTTTTTCCCCCGTGACAGAAAAATAACCATCAGGGCCATTCCTGCCAGTCCCAAAACCCCCCCGCGTTTTCCAATAGCCAACATTATCAGGATGCCCAGCATCAGAAAAAGTGTCTGAATTATTTTGCCTGATTTGCCGGAATCTGTCATTAGAAAAAGGGGCGCGGCAGATGTCAGAAGTACTATGGAAGAAGCAGGAGATGTATTATTGGCGAATAAAAGTATTTTGTGATTCGATAAAAAATCATAAGTCCCCAAAAAGCAAAACACAACAAAACACATCCAGATTATCCCAAAAAAGATGCCCTGCCTGGCCCTGCTATTTAGTATCTTACTTGCAACAGCAAAAACCAGAGGGCCGGTCAAAAGGAAAAGGCCCATGGTTTTCAAGGTTATCTGTCGCTCTTCACTGAAAACAATATTAAGAATCCCGAAAAAGAAAATTAGAGCAATTCCTATCAGCTCAATATCAGGTTTTTTAAGGGAGATTATTTCAGGGAATTTCCATATCACGCAAAAAAACGCAGGCGTTAGGCATGCCCCTGTTATCAAAAGTTTGCCCCACAGCCCCGGCCATGTCTGGACTGCGTTTATAGAAAAAAAAACAATAAAGACCGTACTAATGCAAAAAACCGCAAACCCGGCAGAACCGGCAGCATCATAAAATGAATCACTTAATTTTGCAGAAGATATAGTCAAAGCTATTTACCACCTTCAAGCTTTTGTATCAACAGGTATGCTGAATCAGCCAGCAATTTGCATCCTGCCTTGTTGAGATGTATTCCGTCATCGTGGATTAATTTTTTTATATTAGTATTATTTTTTTTAAAAAGATATTCAAGGTCGATTAAAGGTATTCCCAATTTTTTAGAAATACTCCTAACAACATCTCTTCTTTTATCAAAAATCACTATTTGTTCTTTCCGGTCATTCACGTTTTTTATGAAGCTATTTATACTCATAGGATTGAATACAATCAGAACCGGCTGAATCTCTTTTGCTTTTAATATACTAATCATTTCAAGCAAGTTTTCTTTAAATTGCTTATCCGAGACTTTTACTATAAGATCGGCATTGGCGGAAATTTGCTTTCTGACATTTGCATGATAATTCGTGAGCTTCCGTTTGAGTTTCAAATAAACACGATAATAAACGGACCTTTTATATATTGGATATTTTTTTTCATGGGGATTCAACTTCAGCTGATACTGCTGCTTTTCTGTAACAACTGTCAAAATGGAATCGTTTATTCCAAAAAAAATAAACACAAATGAAGGATTGTTTTTGATTACATCCCTGCCAAATCTATCTAATCCCTGCGTGGCAGTATGTCCCGGAATACCCGCATTTATAATTCGGTAGTCCCCTAATTGTTTATTCAGAAGGTCTGGCCAGGTATCCTCGATCTGATTATTGGACCCATATGTGTTGCTGTCACCAAAACAGACAATGGTTTTATTTTTTTCCGCATCTTTTTCCGCAAGGAGATTTACCCTGAAACCGTTTTCATTAATTCTATAGGCGACTCCGTTATCGACGTATTCTCCAGGATTCAGTCTGCATGTTATCAATTCGCCTGAACGATACCAGATTTGATTTCCGATAGGGTTTTTTTTAGTATCTACTGCAATCCAGACCAAATCAAGGACAATCATTAGAAAGAGTACAATAAGAATTCTATTTTTTGTTTTCATAAATCTACGCTCGATTTAAACAACTTTTTTAAGATCGTTTTGATAATTGCTGTAATCTATTTCTTTACTTTTTTTTGTTTCTCCATTGAACATTATGGCGCATTACATCGGTATAATTATATATCTTCGAAGATGATACTACACTGTTTCCAGGTACATCCACCAAAACAGTCGTACCTGCCGAAACAACCGTATTTTCACCGATGTTAATGCCTGCCTCTACATAAACATTAGCTCCAAGAACAGTATCTGCACCGATTTTGATTTTTGACTTTCTTGTATTCTTTTTGTACTCTCTGGTGCCTTTGGTAAATAGATCATGTGATGCAGATATAAGCATCACTCGATTGGCTAATGTTGTATTGTCACCAAGCTCTATCCCGCCACTGGCTCCTAGATAACAATCTGAGTTGATTATAACATTTTTTCCTATCTCCAGGCCGTGTGAATCCACAATGTGAACACGTCTCTGGACGGCGACGAAACCATCAACTTTTTTTGCAAAAACTTTCAGGTAGACAAACCGTAGAAAAATACCTTCTATGCCGGGGATGTGTTTTAATAAGGACCAAAGATACTCATCGAAGATTCTTGTAACAAACTGCCTTATCGTATATGTCGATAGCATTATCCTTAATTTATTAGTGATAAGTCTTGACATTTAAAGTGGAATCCTTGTTATGTTGTTCAAATCGAGAGTATCGATTACATCGTCGATATATGCGAACGAATAACCCATTTCCGATAGTCTTTTAAGCATTTGCTCGAAGATTTTTAGTTCGTTTCCATCACCTCTAGTATGTGCGATTTTTTTCCACCCCTTAATACGCGCCAGATGGGATTTTATAAAAAAATCGTGAGGATGTGTATCGATAACCAGTACATCGGGAAGGCCGAAAAAGCGTATAAGTGTATCATAAAAACACCATCCAAAAAGCTTAACAAAACTCATTGAAATAACAAGTCTGGCCGTTTTTACAACCGAAAACGGCATTTCTACTATACTGCCAGAGGGAGTTTCATAAACAAACGGTTCTATTGGAAGATTCAAGTTGTTGTAACCATATTTATCAATACGTAAAGATGGAAAAATACTTGCATCGTAAACAAAGCCATTTTTTATCAGTCTTACTATTCCTTCATTCGAGATAAGTCCATTTGGTGCACGGAAGCCGCGAGGGGGCCGCCCAAAGAATTTTTTGAACCAGTATATTGTTTTATCTAATTCCTCGTTAGTGTCTGAAATGTTGTGTAAGTGGCTGTGGCTGTGGGTCTCGAAACGGATAGGGAGCTTATCCATGATGTTTTCTATCATTACCGGGTTGTTCTCTAATATATTTGTTACAATAAAACCCGTCAGTTTGACATCATAGTTATCTACTACCTCCTTAAAACGTGCCAGCAACGCTGGTTTTAAAAACATTTCAATATCAAAGGCTTCTGGAAAAAATCCAGTTTCCGTATCCATGGTCACGCAAGCGTACTTCAATATCAAAACTCCGCTAAAGGACTTTAAAAGTTCTATCGAAAATACACCTGTAGATCACAGGTGCATTTGTTTATCAACATTTAACTCTTCCAGGACATTGAGAATTGCTTTTAAATCAGTCATGGTTCTTATCTGATTGTCATCAAACTCAACATCGAATTCATCTTCCAAAGCAACAACAAGGCTCATATGCCTGAACGAGTCCCAGGTTCCAACAGTATCAGGGGATGTTTCATAACTTACATTTGAAATCTCGAAAACTGATTTCATTATTTCCTTGACTACACCTTCCATATATACCCTTTGATAAAATTACATTTCTTGATTAATAAATTCTACATCCATCGACTTATAGTCATCAAAATGCATTTTGTAATGTTTACTTTCTTCATCGTCCCGAACAACATCAAAACAGACTTTATCCCAGAAGTCAATTACCTGGTTGTTTTTCGGAGTTTTCAAGTACAGGGCTGAAAATACTTCCCTGCCTTCATTTTTCAACAAACTAATAATGTAATCAATAAACTTGAATTCGATTTTTCTACCAAGAATCCTGCAACTTAACAGCAGTGTATCAAATGATACACCCTTGAGGTTATCCTCCTTTACAATACACACGCCTGTCAGACCGTAGTTACCAAATCTATCCTGGGCCTCCAGAGAAAACACCCTTTGATTATCACTTTTCATACAGCTTTCTATTTCTGATAGAGTATATCGCTTTGTAGTCAAATTGAACTGGTTGGTTTTGTTTGTCAACTGGGATATTCTTGAAATCTGATCCCTTGCATCGCAATACACTTTTATGACCAGCCCAAGGCTTTCGAGGTAGCTTTCAATGTCAGTATAATTATCCTTTGCTTTTTCTCTTTCCCCCATATCTTTATACAGCTTCAGTCGTTTCTTATCTTCTTTTGTGGAATACTGCTTATAGAAAAACTTCAGGCTCTCCCGGATCATTTTTGGATAATCGTATAATCTTTTTGGAACTTTTAAAGTAGTCACTTCCGGAAGAAAATGTTTTACTGCCTCTATCTCATAATCTGAATCATCAACATAGACAATAGAATCGATTCCTATATTCAAATACGAGGCGATCTCCATTAAATTATTGACCTTGTCGTTCCAGTTGACCATTTTTACAGCGATGTCTTCGCTCCCAAGGATCATGTCGGGGTGAGTATTTAATACTTCTTCAATGTCCTCGGTATTGTTTTTGCTGCACAGCCCAATAATGATTCCTTTATGAGCCAAAGACCTGGCAATCGACTGAACCTCGGCAAAAACCCTGCCTTCGTTGTCATCTGCCTGCATGTTTATCCCATCAAATCCATCTTCGCCAATCACGCCCTTCCAAAGGGTGTTGTCACAATCAAAAATCATTGCTTTTTTGGCTTTACCGTGGATCGGCATTATTGCAGATTTGATATGTTCCACATAGTGCTTGTAAAATTCAACAGAGTAGAGGGACTTTGATGAGTAATAAAACCGGAAATCAAAACTGCTGCTTATTGATGCCTGAGCTATTACTTTTTCAATATTTACAAAAACAAAATTCAGCGGCAGATTGTCGCAGACATACCTGTTCAACTCCCCTGCAAATTTCTCCAGTTTATCTTCTTTCAGATTACTTCCACTAAAAGCGGTAGAAGAAAAACTGTTAAACAACACCAGCTTTGAACTGCCCAGTGAATTAAACGCAAAAGTAATCTCCTTTTTTGTTTTATCTAAAAGCAAAGATACTTCAGGTTCATCCATAAGTTCGATTTTATAATGCAGGCCGTCTATAATATTGCCAGCTTCCCAAAAAATAATCTGACAATCCAGGTTGCTGTATTTTTCGGAATCCTGCAGTATATTATCATAATCACCGATAGCAACATCAGCGTTTATACTGTTTTTCCTCAATGAACACTCTAAAATTTCTTTGATATAGTTTGGGACAATATTGGATAAGACTACGATGTTGTATTCCCTGGAGTCACTGACTTTTTGCTTTAATTCCTTGTTTAGCGAAAGAAGCCTGGAGTATTTCATCTCCAACAGGGAATCACAATGGGTTTGCTGTTTATTTAATACTTTGGATTTCATAATTTTTTTCAGCCCCCTATGTAAAATGACCATCACCTTAAGCATTGTGCACTGGGCCGTTTTTATCTATTTTTTAGTATTATTTATCATATAAATCTGATTTTTCAAAAGCTTCCTCAAAAGAAATCACGCCTTTTTCTGTTGTATATTTTGGTATAATCTCCCTAATAAACCTGTCATCTTCTCCAGCCAGACACCTGGCATTGAAATCCCGGAAGTACTTTACTCTCCATCCCCTTTGAAGTATATCTTTTAATGGTTCATCCAAAATATTGCCGGTTTTTATATGAATAAACGGGCAGCTCAACACGTCACCATTAGGGGCAACATAAATCAGACCGTTCATTGTTCTGCATCCCCATTCGAAATTGAAAAGCGGATAAAGATCCCTGTGAATGAATGGATATTTTTTCTTTAGTCCAGAAATGAATTCAATCCCATTTTCATCAACTAAAAGATCATTTCTACCTGCCCATGCTCCTGTGGGAGTTGCTATTACAAGCAGGACTGTATAGTTTTTTTCACCTGCAAACTCAATTATTTCTATCAATTGTTTTGAATATATGTTTTCGCTGCTAACGCACGTATTGATATTAACCTGCATTCCAGCGTTTGCTACATGCTCCATTGCTTCAAATGCCTTGTCAAATGCACCTGCTTTTCTCCTGAAAGAATCGTGGGCTGACCTATTAAAGCTGTCAATGCTTATGGAAACCTTGTCAACACCCAGGGCTGCAAGGGTTTTTGCTTTTTCTTCTGTCATATACCAGCCATTGGAAGTAATAAAAAAATGAAACCTGCCAGGATCAATAGCATTTATTATTTCATCCAGGTTGTCCCAGGACATTGGTTCACCACCCTGTAAATGCCATTGCCACACACCTATCTCATGAGCTTGATCTGCCAGATTTTTTATATCATTAATTGCAAGCTTGGGGCCTCCTGTATCCATATTTTTGGAAAAGCAGTGGACACAATCGAAATTGCAGGAATTATTATAGTTTAATTCAACAAGTTGAAGGGCGTATTCCCCCTTTTTAATTTTTTTTCTGTATATGTTCAGCTTTTTTAAAACATCACGTTTATCCAGTAAAGAAATCTTTTTGGACATATCAGTCTCCTGACGTTTTTTTCAAAATGTAAAAAACAGTCGCCGCATCAATTTTGAATAGATTATATTTATGAGGAATGGTTTTTTTATATTCTATTTTGAGGCTGTTTTTTTCGATCTCTTTTTCAAAAAAATCATCTGAATCGAAATTGTAAAGATGGTCAAACTGGGGAACGTTTCTGGCAATAGTCAGAATAAACATTCCGTTTTTATCAAGAACACTGGCCACCCTTGATATAACGTCAAGGGGACGCGGGAAATGCTCCAGAACTTCAATCGCGATAATTGCATCATAGCGTTGAGTAATCAGGTTAAAATCTTTTTCATGGAAGCAAACATCTTTATGTCTTTCACGTGGATAGTCATCTATGGACAAGTCGCAGGCATCAAGCCCGCTTTTATCTGTTTTAATAAATTCCAGCTCTATTCCAGAGCCAACCCCTATGTTGAGGATTTTTTCATTTATAATTTCAGCCGCTGACAACTCCTTTAAAAGACTGAATCTATGCTCTGTAAACAAAAATGAACTCATCAGGAATATATCGTATTCATTTCTGCTGATGCTATATACTTCATCCTTTAGATCGACTGGGTATTTTCTGGTTTCAATAAAATTTTTAACATCCTCGATGTATTTCGCATTGAATTTTGCTACAGAGTCCCCTGCACCAGAAGCATCAATTCCATGGTACTGACAATAGTCATTGAGGTATGCACCCGCTCTGGCGTAAAGAACCTTGTCTGTTTGATCCAGTTTCTTTTTTAGAAGCCGTGCCTGAAGACCGAGTATTTTATCAATTCTGCAAATTTCTTCAAAAATTTCCATGCCATAATCCATCATGGGTGGCTCATCCGTACCATTGCTGATTTTATCAAATTATTATCTTCTAAAAATAATATCCGCAGCCGCCTCTCTTAAAAAAAGAATGCCATCCTCCAGATATTTCGCAAAAAAACTAATTCCCTCTCTAAACCGTTTATTTTTAAAGTATAAAAGAAAATACGTCCTGATTCTAAGCCATTGAATGTAAGACAGCTTGATATTGTTAAAAAGAAGTACACGCTTACCAAAATGTTTATGCTGACCCTCGATGGGCTGTTCTTTATCCAGAATGTAGTCGCCTTGTTCATTATGTGCCATTTCAAAGACATTTGTGCCGGGCCAGGGTGTCATAATTCCCATTGTCACAAGGGACAGGTTGAGTTTTATAGC
This sequence comes from Desulfobacterales bacterium, assembly GCA_029939895.1. Taxonomy (GTDB): domain Bacteria; phylum Desulfobacterota; class Desulfobacteria; order Desulfobacterales; family JAOZSB01; genus JAOZSB01. The sequence continues at coordinate 2,089 of JAOZSB010000052.1, read as the reverse complement.
AAGATTCGATGTTTTTAAGGCAGTTTTTTTGGTTTCATAAGGATGCCCAAAAATAAAAAACCCGACTGTCTCCAAACCTGCTGCCTTGGCCATATTGATACTTTTTTCAATCCCCTTTAAATCAGAATCCTTTGATGTCTTTTTTAAAATTTCCTCATCTCCGGACTCAATACCGAATCCTACGGAAAAACAACCAGCTTCTTTCATTTTTTTAAAGAAGTCAAGGTCGTGTAAACCTGGTCTTGTTGCGGCCCTCCATTTGATTTTTTTGTTAAGCCCGCTGTCAATCAACGCATCAAAAAGCTCAATTGAGTGGTCCTTTGGTAAGCCGAATGTTGCAGCACTAAAGAAAAACTCTTCTGGCTGTACATATTCGAGTATGGATTGAATTTCTCTGATGATTCTGGCTGGGCTGTGAACCCTGACTTTTTGGCCGAACAGCCTGTAGCAAAACGAGCATTGAAATGGGCATCCGCGGCTGATTTGAACATAATACATATTTCCAGGTGGCAGATTCTTCCATTCCGGAAAAGGGAGTTCATCAAGGTCTTCAACATATTTTCTCGGCTGCGTAAGGACAACCTCATTGTTTTTGCGGTATACAATACCGTCTATTTTTGAATAATCTTTTTTCTGGTCCAATGCATCAATCAGCTCAGCAAATGTTACTTCACCTTCACCTATCACTGCGATATCAAAATTGGGTTCACCAGACACTGCCTTTTGCGGCGTGGAAGTTGGATGTGCGCCACCTACTATAACCAGCACCTCCGGGTTGATTTCCTTAACCGCCTTTGCAATGTCGCGGGCAATCGGCATGTCGGTTGTCACTACGCTAATAGCAACAATGTCGGGCATACTTGATTTCACCCTGCCCATCACATCCTCAAAACTTAGCCCCTCTAGCTTTGCATCAATTAAATCAACATGATGATTCTTGTTTCTTAATGAACCCTTTAGGTAGACCAGGCAGGGAAGGGGAGTTCCCATTACTGCCGAGCTATAAGATTTGGTAATATATGGAGGGTTTATGATACATACTTTCATTTTGACTCCTGTTTAAATTTTTTATTTTTCCGTCTACTCGATCAGCCACCCTGCTATGGCAAACAAAATAAGGTGGGAAAACAACAACACACCCAAAACAACCCCTTTTTCAGCCGGGAGATTGAATAATACAAATAAATATGCATAGGCACCTTCGCGGATGCCTATTCCTGAAATTGAAATCGGTAAAAGTTGAAGCAACAGAACCATGGAGCTCATCCACGCAATATCAATAAATTTAATGGGCAAAGACAAGGAGTGGGTCAACAAAAAAACACGATTGATCATAAAAAAATGCATTATTACAGTCAACAAAAAGATGCTGCCAAAAGATGTGACAATAAATTTTTTATTAGTCAAACGGCTTAAGTCCGGTAATGAAATTTTCTTTTTCAGTTTATCAGGCAACAGCCTTGTAAGAAGAGAATTGACCAATAACTGGACTTTATTAAAACTGAAGTAGGCTATAACCATTAAAGCTACAACCAATAAAGAAACCAGGACAAGAAAAACCTCTTTTTGAAAAAGCTTGATCCCGGAATTGAAACCATACAAAACAAAGGGGATCAAACCACATCCCACGATAATAAAAAAAAGAATCGATTTTGTATAAACCATCAAAGAAAGAAAAAACATGCGTCCTTCCTTGTTACCTGTAACCTTATACCACCTTACAGCATCTACACTGAAATTTGTGGGTAAAAAAAGACTGTAATAAAACGCAATAAAGTTGATTTTGATCAAAGAAAACAAATTTTGTTTGATGGCAGTGTTTTGAATAAGAACGAAATATATATAAGCCTGTATTATATTGGCCAACGACAGCATTAAGACTGACAAAAAATAGAATGAAATATCTACTGTTCTAAATGCATCTGCAAATACCTGCAGGTCTATTTTTTGAAAAATAAATGCCACAAAAGCACAAGAGAACAACAGTTTTAAAATGGGCTTTGCCTTGTTCCACATTTTTTCCTTTTTTTCTATGGTTTCCATATCAATAAAAAGCCGACTGCATCCCTTATAATCATTTTGTTTGAAA
>JAOZSB010000333.1 GCA_029939895.1 Desulfobacterales bacterium | reverse complement strand
AGCTTTTTATTTAAAAAAAGAGGTGGAAATCAAGTGGCTGGTTCCTGTGGTGAGTTACAAAAAATATCTCCCTTGAACCGCAATAACTACACCGCTGCGCAGTTTTTCAAAGGTTTCATCATTAAGGGTGTTTCTCTCAATGGCGGTTGTGTCCCGGGTTACTTTTATCAGGGAGACAGCTAATGACTTTTTCCTGGATTCTGGCTGCAATGGAATGCCTGTTTAAGCATAAACAGGGGGATGGTGTCCATGATGAATGTGGGATAACTTGAAGAGATTGTTCAGCTTTTCGAAACTATATGCGCTCAATGCCGTCCATTTGCTGCATGCTGTGGAATTTTACTACAACAAACAGACGGCATCATTTGCAGGTTTTTATGTCAATAAATCAAAAAAATTTTCAATCACAAAACCCATCAAAACTTTTCAACAGCCTTTAATTCAACCGCCGGATAAATCTGCTCGTGGATTGGCGGAATTGAGTTGTAGACCCAGTCAATGTCTACGGTTCCCATTTCCACGAGCCTGTGTTTTGTAAAGCCGTTAAAGGTGCCTCTTGTCAGGACGCTCTGCATTTTAGTGTTCAGGGCAAATACAGAAACATTGGTTCCTGGCTTCAGGGCCTTCAGCTCGCTGCCGTATGCAATGTTGGAGAATGCAAGCCGTCTGCTGTCCGGGGTCTGGCACTGAATAATCGGGATAATTACTGGGAAACCATCGTCCCCGACATAGGAGATAAACTTGAGGGCATCAAGCTGATTAAAAAGGTCTTCGCCCAGGTGGCTCAGGATTCTATCTTTACTTTTGGTTTTTGCACCGCCCTTTGCCAGCTTTGTAAGGAGTATAGAAGGAACAATTGATAGCATGGGAAGCGATTCCTTGCCAAAATTTTCCACCAGATCAAGGTAATGCACCGTGTTGATGCCAAAGTAGGAGTTGTATCGAAACATGGGCATGTCGTTATATACTTCATATTCCGGGCCGTCAAATTTCCTGTGTGTCCATTTGGCTGTGCCCCTCCACATGTTTTTATCCAGGGTTATGATTACATAGGAGAGTTTGCTGTTTTGCTGAATAAACCATTTGCTAAGTCCGCGGGAAAACTGCCCCAGGGTCATCTGGTTGGGTGTTGAGGCCATAATACTGGTGATGAGTGACATGTGGGTCTGCCCATCAGGGTTCACGCAGGAGATGATTCCAATTTTTTCACATGGCTCAAAGGCCTTCATCTCATCTGTGTCAAATGATTTTTTTGTCATAATATGATCTCCTAATAAACTTAATATTAACATCGAAGCCTTTTGCTTAGTTTATCCAGGTGGTCTGGTTATGAAATAAGCAAAAAAAACTCATAGCAAACTGAAATGTTTTAACGGAGCGATAATTTTGTTTATCCTAAACTCACTAATCCTCTTCGAGTCGTGTGCTTCCGCTCCAGTGAACGATTTCCGGGTCAACCCCGGATTCACGGGCAACCAGGGCGAGTCTTTCCATTGTTTCTTCGGGCAGTAATTGAGTATCTGCAAAGTCCCATTTCATATCCAGGCGCAGGTACTTGTCCTTGCAGAGGTTGTTGAAGGCGCACAGTTCCCAGCGGTCAACAACGCCATTAAGATTTTTTGCTATAAATGCTCCAATGCCGGATATGTTCGCCTCGGTGTCTGTGGTGCCGGGTATGATGGGAGTTCTGACCCAAAGGGTTCTTGGGTGCACATGGGACTTGATGAACTCGCCTGTGAAAATAAGGTTTTCCAGTATTTTATCGTTTTCACTGCCCGTCAGCTCCCGGTGGCGTTGCGGGTCGATCATTTTCATATCAAAAAGAACTATTTCAGCATAGGACAGAATCATTTCCAGAGCCTTGCGGGAGCATAGTCCGCAGGTATCCACGGCAGTTTGAATGCCGTTTGCTTTCAGCTCTTTTAAAAAAGCACTGGCAAACTCATACTGCAATGCCGCCTCTCCACCGGATATGGTGATACCGCCATCTGATTTATCAAAAAACGCCTTGTCCTTTATTACTTCATTTACAAGTTCATCAAGGTTCCACTTGATGCCAAGCATTTCAAGTGCGGTGGATGGGCATTCTTCAACACATTCTCCGCAGCTGTTGCACTTTGTACGGTCAATGATAAGGCCGGAATCGCCAAAGGAAATTGCATCATTCCGGCATGTATCAGTGCATGTCCGGCAGTTAATGCATTTGTTGTCGATCCACTGTAACTGGGGCTGCATGGAAATGCTTTCCGGGTTGTGGCACCAGGTGCACTTCAGCCCGCACCCCTTAAAAAAAACAGTAGTTCGAATACCCGGCCCGTCTTCAGTAGACATCCTCTGCAGCTCAAGAACTGTAGCATCTGGAATAGTAATAGCAATCTCCTAAGTTTAATAGATGTACCTGATAAAAATGTCTTCGCATCCAATATCCGTAAAGTAAAAAAACATTTAAAAATCGCTGTGGCTTAACCTGTGAATTACTTCATCCTGCAACTCCTTGCCAATGGAAGTAAAGTAGGCATTATATCCGGTTATCCTGACCAGCAGGTGACGATAATCCTGGGGATGTTTTTGTGCATCACGCAGCACATCCGGATCAAGGATGTTAATCTGTAATGCAGTACCGCCATTTTCCGTGTAGCCCCTTATGAATGCCTTGAATTTATTTATATGCTCCGGGTCTTTTATTATGGATGGGTTAAAGGTAATGGTATGGCTGGCTCCATTTGGAAGCAGGTTATAATATCCATCCCAGTCGCCTTTTTCGCTGGCGACCTTGCCTCCCAGCACTTTGCCAACGGAGTTTGTATTTGATGTCGGGCCGTTGATGTCTGCACCGTTAACCGGGCAGATTGCATTGGAGAGAAACTGTCCCCTCATGCGTCCGTCCGGGCTGGCTGCCATGATGTAGCCGTCTGCTGCCCAGTAGTTCCAGCTCAGCATGCCGGGCCTGTACTGCCGGTTTGTTGATGATGTTCTGTGCTTCCAGGTTTCTTCGCACCAGCAATCCATGACTTTTTTGGCAAGATCGTCAGCTTCGTCGTTGTCCCGTCCGTATTTGGGTGCCTTGTTGAGTGCCATGGCCTGAATTTTTTCAAAACCCTTCCAATTGTCTTTAAGGGCTGTCTGGAGTTCTTCCATTGTGCAGGCTTTTTTGTCATACACAAGGTACTTGACTGCCAGCAGTGAATCAACCGTTGAAGCATACGTAACTGCTTCCATGGTAGTAAAGCTGATCTCTGCTCCGCCGCTTGTAATATCAATTCCTTTTTTGGCGCAGCCCTTAACCAGGCATGATAAATATGGTGTGTTAAACAGCTTTGCACGGGCAGCTTCTGACATCTCGTGAACATCTACGCATTTTTCAATAATGTATTCTGTTTGTTTTTTATATGCTTCCCAAAACTCATCAAAGGTTTTGAATTGGGCAGCATCGCCAGTCATCGGCCCATCCTGCAAAATTAACTCTGGCTTACCGATTATGGGATCAACAAAGGGGATGAGGTCTTTTCCGCCTGTAATAGCCAGCTCAACAGCTTTAAGCAGGTTTACGTTGTTATCCACCGTGCCGGAGCGGTCATTGCCGACCATTGTGTTTTCCATACAGCCAACGGGCGAGTATTCATGGACGTTGTTTTCGTTAATCAAATGAGTAATTCCAGCTTTCTGTCCCTCATGTATCATCCCAGCCATTGAACGTTCATCAAAATTCAGCAGGAAGGGCGCGCCCTGGCTTGAGGAGACCATGTCTACCAGCTTGTCAAGAAGCTCATCCGGGGTGTTCCTGTGGATACGAACATTTGGTTTTGGTTCCAGTATCGGGGACATCTCATCAATTACTTCAAGGAGTATATAAGTAAGCTCATTAGTCATATCAAGCCCGTCTTTGCCCATGCCTGAAAGCGTGATAAGCTGTCCGTAGCCGGCTGTTATTCCGTTATTTCCGGTCTTTACTGTTGCGTCATATGCAGTATTGCAGTGTACCCAGAAGCATTTTAAAATCTCCTTTGCAAACTCCCTGTCCATGCCCTCTGATTTTGAATGTTCCCAGTATGGCAGCAGGTATTGATCAATCCTGCCAAAGGAAACTCCTGGCCCTGGGTAATTCTCGTCGCTCATTATAAGCATGTGGGTGATCCACAGAGACTGAACAGCTTCCCAGAAGGTTTCTGGCGGGTTCCATGGAACCTTTTCCAGGTTTTTTGCCATCATCAAAAACTCTTCTTTTCTTTGGCTGTCCTGCTCCTTTGCTGCTAAATCTGCGCAATGTGCAGCGTATTTGGCTGCAACTTCCCCTGGCATGGTCGCAGCGGTCTGCATTGCACGCAACTGCGCACCCTTTGAGCCGTATTTATCTGCATCGCTCAGCTCATGAAATTTTTCTTCAAGATCAGCATGAATACCCTTCCATCCAATTTTTAAGGCACGTTCATGCCCCGGCAGCAGGTGACCGCTTGTGCCTCCGGCGTTTCCATAACCATGATCGTGGAACCACTTTACATTTCCCCTGGCTCCGGTTTTGGCAATGATGAGCTTGTCGTATAGCTGGCGTTCCCGTTTTGTGAAGCACATGGAGGTAGTGATGTTAAATCGACCCCCGGCAATCAGGTCACCGGGAAGTACTTCCTGTGGTACATAGTTGACCATGACTTCTTTTACAAACCATGCCCTGCGTTCCGGCAGGCTCCATTTCCAGAAGTCAGCATCAAGCTTAACCGGGCGGGCTGCCTGGGCATAACCAGCATTAAGAGCGTCAAACATCATGTAGACTTCCGGCACTATATAATATGTAAATTCAGTGTACTGGATGTCCCATGGGGTTCCTGTTGTCCATGACGTAAACTGATTGTTCCATGCCCGATCTGCACCTTTGAAGTAGTAATCCCTCAGCCAGGCAATTCTTGGAGACAGCTCACCTGGTTCCTTAATCTTGAATTCAATTTTTTTTGCTGCTGATGCGCTCATAATACCCCCTGATAAACCTTTTTTTTGTGCAATTTTTATATATACTGCATAGTTTTCTTTTTGCTGTTATGGCGCAAAAAAGAAATGATTCGTG
>JAOZSB010000332.1 GCA_029939895.1 Desulfobacterales bacterium | reverse complement strand
AATGTTTTTTTTAGACTTTCGTGACGGATAAAGCAGATGGTGACATCTGCTTCAAAGTACCTTGCAAAGGTGGTATAGTATAATGAAATCGTGCTAGCTATACAAGAAGCACAAGTTATTGAAAAAGCCAGTAATATTCTTGGTGAGTTCATTATTGATTAGTTACTTGATCATATTTTTGAGCATATTTCCTTTACAAATGAAAGTGAATGCGATAAACAAGTCCTTTGTTAATTTTTTTGGATATAACGTGTGGAAAAGAATGCACAAATGATAAAAAAGCACATACTCGTAATTGCAACAACCAATAAAGGCAAGGTTGCAGAGATTGAAGGATTGCTGAAGGATTTTCCGGTTGAGATCAAAAACCTTGGTGATTTCGGGCCGATACCTCCGGTTGTTGAGGACGGGGAAACCTTTGATGACAATGCTTACAAGAAATCGAGCCAGACTGCGCGTGTGCTTGGTTTCGCAACCCTGGCTGATGATTCGGGCCTGGTTGTAGACGCGCTTGATGGTGCGCCTGGTGTTCATTCTGCACGCTATGCAGAGTTAAGCGGTGACGGCGGTGCAGGTGGCGGCTCAAGGGACAGCGAGAATTGCAAAAAGCTGTTGCAGGAAATGGAGAATGTCGAAGACAGGGCAGCACGTTTCAAGTGCGTGGTCTCGATTGCCGTACCCACAGGGCCAGCCCTTACTTACGAGGCTTCCTGCGAAGGTGTTATCGCACATGCACCCAGCGGGGAAAACGGTTTTGGATATGATCCTGTTTTCTTTTGCCCGGAGTATGATAAAACATTTGCAGAGCTTTCCATGGAAGAAAAAAGCCGTGTCAGCCACCGTGGAAAGGCGCTTGCTGAAATGAAGAACGAATTTCAGAAAGTTATTGTCTGGCTTGACCAGAATATGCCAAAAATGGTCAGATCCGGCTGCATGGGCGAACCTGCAAACAGCACAGATGGAATTGATATAAAAAACCAGATGTAATAGAAGTAAAGAATATGACGATACAGGATTTGATAATAAAAAACAGGAGCGTGAGGCGGTTTCAGCAGGATCACGCTGTCAGCCCGGATACTTTAAAGGGGCTTGTAAATTTAGCCAGACAATCAGCGTCTGCGGCAAATTGTCAGCCTTTGAAATACGCTCTTTCCAGCGATGCAGATATGAACGAGAAGATATTCTCCACCCTTAAATGGGCGGGTTATCTTACAGGCTGGCCCGGGCCGGAGCAGGGCGAGCGTCCGGCAGCCTATATTGTGATTATGGGCGACACTCAAATAGCAGAAAATTTCTGGTGCGACCACGGTATTGCCGCCCAGAGCATACTCCTGGGTGCTGCTGAAATGGGGCTTGGGGGATGTATTTTAGGAGCAATTGACAAGAAGAAGCTCATGGAAATTATCGGGGTGAGCAACACCCTTGAGATACTTCTTGTGCTGGCGATTGGAAAACCAGGAGAAGAAGTAGTAATCGAGACTGTCGGCAGCGATGGCGATATAAAGTACTGGCGGGACGACAATGGTGTTCATCACGTTCCCAAAAGGAAAATTGAAGATATAGTAGTAAAAAGTTTTTAAAAAAAAATTGTTTGTTTCATCAAAATAAGTCAACTATGAATATGGTAAAGTAATCAACAGAGAAGTCAAACCAAGTCAGGAAGTTATGTTTTAACTCTAAGTTTATTGGGGGGAATGCTATGTTTAAGACTGGTCAGGGAATAGACATTGTTGCAGAAATCGGGAAGATATCTACACTTGACGGGGCGTGGAAGTTACTCAAAGATAATATGGATCAGGAAAATTTTGCGAAACTTCATAAGATAACAAATGAGAAAGTTATCATTAAAATTGCCAATGCAGCGGCAATGTGCCAACCAGAATCTATCTTCATCAATACTGGTTCCGATGCTGACAAAAAATTCGTAAAAGATCTGGCACTTCAAAAAGGGGAAGAAAAATCCCTGACAATGGAGAACCACACAATCCACTACGATCTTAATGAGGAACAGGGCAGAATAACAGACAGGACATATTTTATTTCCAATGAAGACGAACTTGTCAGCACTCTTGCCAACAAGATGCTCAGGAACGATGCACTTAAAGATGTCCGGGACAAAATGACTGGCATCATGAAGGGGCATACCATGATGGTCGGCTTCTACATCCGGGGCCCAATCGGCTCGCCGGTTTCCAACCCGGCGCTGGAAATAACAAGCTCTGCATACGTCACCCACAGTGCTGATCTTCTTTATAGAAACGCCTTTGACCGCTTTGATGAGCAGGCAGAAAAGCTGGGACATTTTTATGCAAATATCCACAGCGAAGGCCAGAACAGGCCCGAAGACCTCCCGAATGCACGGGTTTTTATGGACAGGGCGCATAGAACAACCTACAGCATAAACTGTACTTACGCTGGCAACACACTTCTCCTGAAAAAGGGTAACCACAGATTTTCCATAGACATGGCGATCTATGAAAAAACTGGTGTTGAGCTTTCCGAGCACATGTTTATTACTGGAATGAAAGGCCCTGGTGGCAGAGTTACATGGTTTGCCGGAGCAGCACCGAGCGGTTGCGGTAAAACAACCACTGCAATGGCAGGCGACTGTTTTGTAGGCGATGATCTTGCCCAGATGTGGATAGCAGAGGATGGAACCATACGCTCGATAAATCCAGAGGCTGGAATATTCGGAATTGTAAAGGATGTAAACAACGAAGGCGACCCATACCTGATGGAACTTTTGAGAAAACCGGGTGCCGAGGTGATCTGGTCCAACGTCCTCATTGATGACAAACTGGTTCCCCACTGGGAAGGTAACGGCGAAGAATGCCCGGACAGTGGTTTTAATTTTCAGGGAGAATGGGAAAAGGGAATGGTTGACGGAGATGGAAAAGAGGTTCCATGCTCACACTTCAACTCCAGGTGTACCCTGACCTATAATCAATTGGAAAATTACTCAGATAGCGCAGAGGACCCAAAAGGCGTTGAGACAAGGGTTATAACATACAGCGGAAGAGATTCAGACACCATGCCTCCTGTGTGGGCGGCGAAAAATTCCGACCACGGTGTAGTTATTGGTGCTACAGTCGTTTCCGCAGCTACAGCTGCAGAGGTTGGAGCATCGGGTGTTAAACGTTCCCCCTGGGCCAATGCTGCATTTATTCCAGGTGCTTTGGGCGATTATATGGAGGCCCAGTTTCAATTTTTCGGCTCTGATTCAATCAGTGACGACAAAAGACCGGTCATGGCAGGCCTGAATTACTTCCTTACTGAAAAAGCAAGAGGCGGCGATTCAAGCAAACTGCTTGGTGAAAAGAAAGACGTGCGGGTCTGGTTGTCATGGCTGGAAAGAAAGGCGCATTCAGAGATTGACTCCATTGAAACGCCTATTGGTCATATCCCGAAATTTGAAGATTTGAAAAATCTTTTTAAAGAACTCATCAATAAAGATTACGATGAAGCACTTTATGATAAGCAGTTCTCACTGTATATCGACATAATCGTAGCGCGGATCGACATGCAGAAAAAAGCATACGGAAAAGAAAAGAATCTGCCGGACAGGTTGTTTGAAGTGCTTGACGAACAAAGAGCCGGGCTTGTGGCACTAAGGGATAAGTTTGGTCCTGTTGTGAAACCGAGCCAGCTATAGCAGGCAGTTTGTTACGCAAAAAAATATAATATTTAATTACCCATGGAGCCAGTTTCAAATTTAATTTTTTGAAACTGGCTCCAGACTTTAAAGGGTATGGGTTTTTAAGAAAGGCCGGGTTGCCAGGTTGACTGAAAAAAAAGAAGCATTACTCAGGTTAATAATGAGTCGAAAGATGCTTGTCACGCTGGTGATGGGCTTTTCCTGTGGGCTTCCTCTGCTTCTGACCATGGGTGTGTTGAAGGCGTGGATGAAGGAAGAGGGCGTTGACCTTTCCACCATCGGCCTTATTTCACTTGTCCAGATTCCATACACATGGAAGTTCCTGTGGGCGCCGATCATGGATAAGTACACCCTTCCATTTTTGGGCCGGCGCAGGGGCTGGCTCATAGTTGCGCAGGTAATCCTGGCACTCTGTATTGCGGGTCTGGGTATGAGTAATCCTGGTGAAGGCCTGACTTTTATGGTGGCAGCAGCGATTCTTGTGGCATTTTTCAGCTCCACGCAGGACATTGTGGTTGATGCATATCGGCGGGAGGATCTCGACGATGAAGAGCTTGGCCTTGGTTCATCCCTGTACATATACGGCTACAGGGTGGGTATGCTTCTTGCCTCAGGCGGGGGGCTTATCCTGGCTGACAACATGACCTTTCAATCGGTCTATTTTATCATGGCGGGCTTTATGGCCATTGGTATCGTCACAACCCTGCTGACCCCGGAGCCAGAGATGGTTGAGGATGCTCCGAAAACTCTGTCAGAAGCAGTTTTTTCTCCGCTTATTGAATATTTCAGCAGGGATGGTGCTGTTGCAATTCTGGCCTTTATTCTCCTTTATAAAATTGGCGATGCAATGGCCGGGGCAATAACCATACCGTTTTATCTTGATGTCGGGTTCACAAAAACCGAGATTGGTCAGGTGGTGAAAATTTTCGGTTTAGGTGCAGTTCTGCTGGGAGCCTTTGCTGGCGGGGTTGCTATGCTCCGGCTGGGTATTAACAAAAGCCTCTGGATTTTCGGGACTCTACAGGCACTTTCAACTGCGTGTTTTGCAGTACTGACCTTAACCGGGCCAAGCATTATTACGCTTTCATTTGTGATTGCCTTTGAAAACATAAGCAGTGGCATGGGAACCGCCGCGTATATTGCTTTTATGGCAAGTATAACAAACAAAAAATTTACAGCCACCCAGTACGCCCTTTTAACAAGCCTCATGGGAATACCAAGGGTCATTGCAGCAGCACCCACCGGGTATATGGCAGAAAATATGGGCTGGATGTACTTTTTTATATCCTGCGCAATAATCGCAGTTCCCGGAATGCTGCTGCTGACAAAATTTGCACCCTGGAGCGGAAAAAGCTATGCCGACAGCCTGAGCATAAATAATTAACCCCTCAGGCTGGATTTAGTGTATAATGTTTATTAAAATGA
>JAOZSB010000331.1 GCA_029939895.1 Desulfobacterales bacterium | reverse complement strand
ATTTTACGTTATCGTTTTGACCCCAAGTGGGTCATTTTTAGGTTATCGAAACTAGGAGTTGTTGCAAAACTCATTAGACGCTATTTTGCTCCGAGAAAAAGTCAATAGTAATAGTGATTTTGACAAAGCCATTAAAATTATTTTCAGAAAAGAAGATAACCCAAAAACAGGCGTTGAGAGAAGGTGTATAGATGTGGTTGATGAGGGTGTTGGTATGGATCTTTTCAAAATAGAACGATATTTTACAAGTATCGGAAGAAGCTATTACGTTTCTGAAGAATTTGAAGAGTTGAAAAAAAGTAAAGGTATAAAATTTGATCCTATCAGCAATTTTGGCATTGGCTTTTTATCAGCCTTTATGGTTTGCGAAGAGATTAGAGTTACTACAAAAGGGCTTGATGATAAACATGGACTTATAATCGAAGTTCCAAATTTTGATGGGTGTTTTTTTATAAGTAAGTCCAAGAATGCGACTACAAAAATTGGAACAATAATTACATTGTATGAGGATGGTCGAAGGCTTCTTGAACCCAGCACAATAATTAACTATATAAAAAACGTTATGTTAGATTTCCAATTGGATATAGAAATTCATGATCAATTATCTAACCGTAGCGAAGTCTTAAAAGCTTATACGATAAGGCAAAATGCAGTTTTGCCTCTTTTTATTCCAATTACTGACGACGGAATGATTGAAATATCCTGGAAAGACGAAGTCCAAAATAAGTCTTTCACTGATAATTACAAATTCGGGTATTTAGTCGATTTTGGTAAAAAAAAGAGTGCGTATGAAACAAATGTTTATCTTAATTCAGGAATCAGGCTTTCAGGGATGCAAAGCAAATTTATTCATCACAAGTCTTCTAATCATTATTTTAACTTTCCCTCAGCATATTTAAAGCTAGATGTTGCACGAGAAAAAATATTGAACATCAAAGGAGATGTTTTTAGTGAAGAATCTGTGTTAGGTTTATTTTTGAAACAGGCATATGATTTGTTGGATTATGCAAGTAAAGAAAAACAAAATTTTTCTTTATCAACAATTAATAATATCTATAATTTTTTCATGTCTGATCATAGTCTCAACCAGAAATCGTTAGCTCGCCTAAGAACCAAACTATTTTCTTTATCTATTGTTGACAGTTCTTCCAAACGTGTTTCGGTAACGCTTAACCCCTCGATTGATGGCCCTTTCCCGTGGGTAAACTTTGAGGTTAAAGCTTTGCAACGGTTGGTTTTGGGTTGCTATAAATTAGTACTTCGCGAACTCTCTAAAATGGATAAGGAAAAATTTTCGCAACAATTTTCAAAATTTTCTCGAAAAAGTGACGACTATTTTAGCATATTTGAGGATATTGACCAAGATAACAGCGCTTTTTTTCAAAAAAACTTTCTCCGTCTTTCTAAGATTTATGAGACATCATACGTGGAAGAAGGAAATCGATATCACGGAGATATAAAATTATTGGATTTTTCTCTACAAAGAAAGAAATTTATTTCTAAAATTGAAAGTAGAAATATTTGGCCGCCTGATAGTTCGGCCCGAATGTATGGTCATAAAAACCGTCTCCCAACCACCATAAAAAAGCATTCTCCTTTCTTGAATAATAATTTTTCATCGTTAATTAAAGAATTTTTCCCCGATATTGACATGAGTTTTCAATATAAAGAACCCCAGTATAAATCTTATCTTAATAGTGATATATTATCCCAAAAACTTAAATCAAACTACAAAATTTATTTATTTGGATTGATTGTGGCCCCTTTTTATGTAGATCGTGATAAAAGTACCTTTACCCTTTATGACATTTTGATACGGGTGTTTTATTTTTACCATGCCATTAGCCAAACGATTACTATTGAGGAAGCAAAAAATTTTGAATTGACATTTTAGATTTTTGTAGGCATTTTATCCTGTCATTGTATATAGATTTTTTATTGCAAAAAATCGAGCCTGTTCGAATTAACGCTACATGTGGTTTTATATGTTTCCGCAACTATTTCACAGGAGCCGAAACAAGCCTAAAGCCCAGGTATTTGTAGCGTTTGAAGGGGCGGTCCCAGTTGCGGAAGTCCGGGCAGCAGCCGCTTGCGCTTCCGTACCAGCTTCCGCCTCGCAGTACACGGAACTTGCCTTTGCCTGGGCCTTTTGGGTTCTGGATTGTTGATGGGGGAAAAATTTTGTAATAGTCCTGGCACCATTCCCAGACATTGCCGCTCATGTCGTATATGCCAAGGTGGTTTGGTTCTTTTTCGCCTACCGGGTGGGTTGCTTCCTTGCTGTTTTCATAATACCAGCCAAAGTCTTCAAGCCTGTTGCCGCCGGCATACCAGTCATCACGGCCGCCGCTTCTTGCTGCAAACTCCCATTGAGCCTCGGTGGGCAGGGCAAAATGAAACTTGCCCTTGTTCATTTCTGTAAGCTTTTCTATAAATTTCTGGCAGTCATTCCAGGAAACTTTTTCCACAGGATGATTATCGCTGTGCGGAAAACCAGATGGGTTGGTTCTCATTACTTTTTTCCACTCGCCCTGGGTTACTGGGTACTTTCCAATCCAAAAGGCTTTTGTTAACGTTACCTCATGGACAGGGTATTTTTTATCGGTTCCATCATTGGAAATATTACCCATCTTAAAAGACCCGGGTGCCACCCGTACAAACTCCACTTTACTACCCCCAATAAGCTTAACAATGGTTTATTTTCTTCAAGTACAAATATTCGCAAACCAGGATTTAATCAACAGGTGGTACAGCTTTTTGAAACATTGCAAATAACCACTGTCATATCCTGATCCTGCTGCCTGATCGCGCCATCATTTTCCAGCTTATACGATAGTGCCAGAGGCCTTGCGAGAATTACCGGATAATGATTAAAGTGCAATATAGCATAACAATTGCATCTATGTCCAATAATCCTTATTGTTTTTTGATTTTTTTTTGGCCCGACTCACACAGTTTTAAGTTACACTGGGTTGTTTAAAACTTTTTTTCTGTAAAAACAAGGCGAAAACCCAGATTCCTGTATTTTATTGTCGGGAGGTTGGCATAGCGATTTGCTGACCGGCAGAACTTGGCATCAAAGACGCAACCCCCGCCTCGCAGAATTTTGCTTTTGCCTGTTTCCGGGCCGGTCGGGTCACTCACTGAAATCCTGGGATAGCTGTCTTTCCAGTCCTGGCACCATTCCCAGACATTTCCGTGCATGTCATAGAGATTCCACTTGTTTGGTTTGAAACTTTTTACAGGCGCTGTGTTTTTATACCCGTCATCCAGGCTTGATTCTTTCCACCCTGCCTCGCAATTAATATCGCAAACATTGCCAAACTGCCCCACTATGCTCATGTCCTGTCCAAAGCTGTAGCTGGTTGTGCTTCCTGCCCGGCAGGCGTATTCCCATTCTGCTTCAGTGGGTAGTCGGTATGTTCTGGCTTTGTCCTGCATGTTCAGTTTTGATATAAATTCCTGGACATCATTCCAGGCAACCTGCTCCACAGGGCAGTCCTTTCCGCAATCATCAAAATATGATGGATTATTTTCCATAATAGCCAGGCACTGGCCCTGGGTCACCTCTGTTGCCTGCAAATAAAAACCAGTTGTAAGGGTCACCTGATGCTGGTCTTCGTCATCATCACGCATGGGTTCACTTGCCGGGCTGCCCAGCATATATGAGCCTGGTTTTATTAAAACAAATTCCATGCCCAATTTATTGGTGACTTTGTTTTCCCGGCTTAATGCAGAGCTGCTGACCAGCGATAGAATAATTATTACAAATACAAATCGTCTCATATTCTCGGTCTCCATTTTGATGGTTTTTTTCTACTAATTAATGCTAAATTTAATTATTATGTAAAAAGAAAAACAATATACCCTTGCCATCCAGATATAGTTTTTTCTGCCTAACCACTTTAAATAAAAAGGTTAATTTTTTAGCATTGTTAGTCACCAATAGTTTTTTGTTTTTTTTATGTGAATATCAAAACTTTTCCAAAAATGCCAGCAAAAAATTGCCGTCTATAATTTTTTGCTTATTTTTTTCAAAAAGGAATGAAGGCCAGGGACAGCCTTAAGTACTAGAAGATTTATCAAGGTCGATTATCATTTTTCCTGCGACATATTCCCGTGTTGCATAGCGGGTTATATTCATCAGCTTTCTTGTTATTTTCCCCGTTATTTTAACCTGTTTCTGTATCACCTCAAGGGTTTGATTGAGCGGGTGACCCTCTGCCAGGTCGTATAAAAGGAGGTCTGTATAACCTGAAATAACCATCAAGGGCTGATTCAGTTCATGACAGACTGCGGCAGCCACTTCCTTGGCAATGGATAATTTTTCTTTTTCTTTGTTTGTTTTTTCAGCTTCGCGGATTGTTGCGATCTTGCGTGTAAGCTCAGTTACATCTTCAATTGAAAAAAGTGCATAATAACTATCATCATCTTCTGAAGGCGCTCCCATAACCGTTGTATGCTGTATTCTGAATTTCCCGTCGGGCAGGGGTGATGGCAGAATTGACCCGTGAAGCTGGGAGGAAAATATAGCTGGCTGACCTCCGTTAAAAACTATTTCAAGGCGGCTCTTGTAAGATGGCTGAGTAAGGTGAGGGTACACGTCCTTAAGATTTTTTCCTACAATATCTTCTGCTTTTATCCTTGTCCAGTCCTCCAGACACCTGTTCCAGAAAACAATTGTATTATCTTTTCGCAGAAGAAACATTCCTATTGGAACATGATGTAATGCGCTGAATCTTATTGCAAGATTTTCAATTTCTCTCATTACTTTTCTTTCTAAATAATTCCTGAAGCTTTATACTTATACTTTTTCCAAACCAGATTGTCAGCAAGGCTCCAATTGAACCAGGAAGCACCCAGGTTATGCAAAAATTAATAGAATCGATTTACAAAAAAATATGCAACACTGTCTTTTTTTAATAATTCAAGCAATCTGCAATTAAACAATTCAAAATCATATAGCTCATTCTTGCCCATCGAGTACCAACTCTGCTGTATAACCATTCTTATATATAGAGTTTTTGGACTTTATGCGCATTTTGAAAGGAAAATATAAAAAAATTTTTATACTTATTATCA
>JAOZSB010000002.1 GCA_029939895.1 Desulfobacterales bacterium | reverse complement strand
GCTGGCACTGCCATATTATCAGGCACAAAAAAAATTCTTCATATTTGGTATTATCTGCCCAGCCTGCAATAAGTCTTTCGTGCGCCAGGCAAAAAATATCTCCACGACGGGATTGTTTTGAAAGGGGTTTGAGTATTTTCGTTTAGGTGATTTGAAAATTAGTTTACGCAAAGAAGCTTGTCTGGCAATAAAAATACCAATGCCGTTTAAGCAAAAGTCTTTTGTTCACAAAAGTTTCCCCCATGCTTTTTTTAAATCGCTTTTTTAAAACCGCATTTTAAAATTCATTTATCTCATGCAGGGGGTCGCTTTTATATTGTTGTTGGCGAGTTCTTTGGCTGCGGTGATGGCTTGTTTTTTTGATTCGTATGCGCCTATGAGGTATCGGCCGTTTGATTGATATATATAGTAGCCTTTTTGTATGAGGGTTTTTCTAATTTTTTCGGTCTTATTGACTTGCAGTGCGTGTGGTAGTCTGACGGCTTTTGCGTAGCTGAATCCGCTTTCCTGGAGTATAGTTTTTGCTGCTTTAGCGTCAGCATAGGTTTTGTAGCTACCTATGTATACTCTGTACCATCCGCCTTTGCCGGAAATTATGGCGAAGGATGTAATTGGTAGTCGCCCTTTTTTTTCAAAGTATTTTGCGGACTGTATTGCTCTTGAGGGTGATTTGTAGGAGCTGACGTGGATGGTGTATGGTAGGAGGTCTCGTTTAAATTTTTCTTTATGGTGTTGTTTTTTTGGTGCTTTGGTTTTGGTGATCTGGCTTTTGGCGGGCTTATCCTTTGGGGCTTGGCTTTTGGTTAACGTGTTAGAGACGGTTTTTTGTTCTTGCTTCTTGTTTGTTGGCGGGGGCATTACTATTTTTTTGGTTATTTTGCTAACTATGATTTTTTTCTTTGGTGGCTGTGGCTTGTCTTCTGTTTTTGCGATTTCAGGCTTTTCAATTACTGGCTCTATCGGCTCTGCTGCCTTTTCTACCTCTGGCTGTTTTACTTCTGGTTGTACTTCTTTGACAGGCTCTGCTGGTTCTTCTGGTTCTACCTTTTTAACAGGTTCTGTTGGCTCGTTTTTCTTCTTTGCTGCTGTCAGGTTTGTTTCGGTGAAAGGCTCTGTCGGCTTTTCTTTTTTTGTGGGTGCTGGTGATTTGTCAGTGTTTTTTATTTGCGTTGCTTTTTTTGTAAAGTATCCGGAAATTTCTTTTTCTTTATCTTCCTTGCCGCTTTCGTCAAAGGCTTTTGTGACACCTTTGAGTGCTGTTTTAAATTTTTCTGAATCTGCAAATGCTTCTTCAAGCAGGGTCAGGAGAAGAATTTCCTTGTCGTATTCTGCTGCCTTGAGTGCCATTTCGGTGATTCTGTCCGGGGATGGAAAATTTTCTGCGGAGCATGATGCCAGCACCCATGCGATTCTGCTGTAGATTGCTTTATCCTTTGGGCTTGTATCAATTGCAGCTACAAAATCGTTAAGGGCATTTTCGCATTCGCCCTTTCGCAGATAGATTGTGCCCCTGTTTATGAGCGCGAGCTTGGATGATGTATCGAATTCCAGTGCTTTTGTGTAGTCTTTGATGGCTCTGGAGTATGCGCCGCCTGCGGCAAGGATGGTTCCACGGTTGACATATGAGGATACGTGGTCTGGCTGTAGTTCTATAGCCTTTGAAAAGCTGGCTTCAGCAAGACTGAGTTCACTCAGGTTGATGTGGGACAGGCCTTTTTTATAGTATGCTTCCGGGCTTTGGGGGTATTTTTCAACTAATTCAGAAAAATACTTGATAGCTTCCTTGAATTTTCCACTTTTAAGAAGGTTGTCGCCTTTTTCTATCTCGGTTTTTATCTGATCTTGTTCTTCAGGCGCATCATCAGCAGCCAGTGCTGCAAATGCACCAAGGGTGATTAGAAAAAATGCTGTAAATAATATGTAAAATCTGCGCATCAAGCCTCCTCTGGCGTGAAAGCTGCAATATCGTCGATTGATTCTGCACCGCATAAAATCATTACAAGCCTGTCAATGCCAAGTGCGTTGCCTGCTGCATCCGGCATTTGTGTAAGGTCATTAAGGAACATTTCAGGCATCTTCATAGTGTTATCGCCTTTTACGGCCTTAATCTTAAGTTCCTGGGCAAACCTTATTCTCTGTTCCTCTGGATTTGTAAGCTCTGAAAAACAATTACAGAGTTCAACGCCTGCTATATATAGCTCGAACCGTTCGGCAAGTTGCTGGTCGGCTTCTTTTTTTTTTGCCAGGGATGCCTTTTCAATAGGGTAGTCAAAAAGAAAAACCGGAGTGTGATGCCCAAGCTGCGGCTCTATCTCAATGCCCATGATCTCATCAAACCGGGACTCTGCAAGTGCGGCCTTCATGTCGATTGACCCATACCGCTCAAATGCATCCTTAACAGTCAAGCGTTCCCAGGTTTCATCAATTTTCACGCTGCTTCCGCAATAATTGATTACGTTCCCGCTGGTCACACTTTTTGCTGCATTTTTTATAAGGGATTCGGTCTCAATCATTAACTCCATATAATCAGCACCTGCCCTGTACCATTCGAGCATGGTGAATTCTGGAAAGTGCCTGGAACCCCGTTCGTTTTTTCGAAAACATTTTGATATTTGAAAAATTTTATCAAACCCAAAAGCAAGAAGCCTTTTCATGCAAAGCTCTGGAGAGGACTGGAGAAACCTGTCGCCCGATACTGGCGAGTCTATATGCGCCTCTGGTGCTGTTTCCTGTAATAGCAATGGGGTATCTACTTCAAGATAACCAAGTTCCTTAAAAAATAAGCGGACATGGTCGATAATTGCCGCCCGTGTCTCAATATTTTTTCTTATGTTTTGCTGCCTTTGACCAGTCACGGAAGAATTTAACATCACTTCCTTAATGCATTCAATTGCTTTATCACTTGCTGGGCCACGGGCCCTATTATTGGAATATCCCAGATAAAGGGGATGTTAAAACCCAGATCAAATACCTTGGTCTTTTCCGGTTTTGCTTTGGCTCCTGATTTCAGCGGCAAAACTGCATCAAGTGAAAGCTTGAAGTTAATCCCGGTTGGCCCGACTTCTGCCTTGGTATTTGCCTGCTCCTGCCTGGGAGGAACAACAACCAGCGCATCCTGTGCCTGGATTTTACGGTCAATATTTTCCATTATGGAAATAGCTTTGTCGAGTTTTCCTGACTGCCCGTTGTTTGTCCCGGCTGTTGCGGCTTCTGTTTTTTGTTCATCCTGTTGAGGCTTTGGAGGCACGACTTTAACTGGCCTGGCCTTGATTGGGTCTGCTTTTTTTGCCTTTACAGGTTGCTCTTTTTCTGTTTTTGGAACCCTGGCTTTGGCTGTAACAGGTGTCTTTTTTTTGCCGGCGGATTTTTTGGATTTGGGAGCCTTTGTTGATGAGGCTGTTGAAGAGGATGCCTTGGCTTTTGTGGATTTTTTCTTGTCTAAGTTTTCTTTTTTAGCCTCGGCTGCTTCGGACTTGTCGAGTTTTTTTCTTTTTTTTGGAACCGCCATTTTATTTCTCCAAAATAGTCAAGATTGATTCTGCGATCTGCTCAATATCAGAGACCGCCTTATCGACCTGTTTCTTGTGTCGTTTGTTATTTTTTACGCTAAGGCCGTATTCAGCAAGGGTGAGTCCTTCCCTGTTAAAATTTTCATAGACCGAACGGGTGGGAAAAACCATGTCCATGCACGCTGTATTCTGGGGCAGGATGTCGTTGAAATATTCGATGATCTTAGACTGTTTAGCCTGAGGATGCACAAAGGCCGGCAGCACAAAAAATGAACCAGATTTATTTGGAGCCACCCTGATTATTTCCTTTATGATCGGGTGCAGGTTGTCTGCAAATGCCGATTCATCGTTTGTTGATGTGCGCATGGGGATTATGGTCAGGTCTGAAAAGGCGCAGGCAAACCGTGTATGGAGCTTGCCGGTGCTTTCGCCTGGAATATCCATAATTATCAGTTCGTTGTGCATGGCTATTGCCTTGATGCCCTCCTGGAATACCTGTTTCTGGGTGCTGGAAATATGATGAAAAGAGATATTGCCCGTCTCTCTTTCCTCATCCTCCCGTTCCTGCCACCAGTTTTTTAAAGTCCCCTGGGGATCAAGTTCGACAAGTGCTATTGAGCCAAATTTTTTTTTCATTGTTTCAGAAAAACAGGTGTTGACTGCAAGCGTACTTTTCCCTGTTCCACCTTTAGTTTGAACAAAGCTGACAATCATTTACAACGCTCCGATTTATATATTTTTTTATTAGCTAAAGATACGTACAGAATTAGTGAATTATTATATTATTGGATTCCACCTTGTGTGTCAAGTATAAATGCGTACTATATATTGTGTCTTTTTTATTTATTTTGCAACTAAATGCACAGATAAATTGAAATTTTCACTGACAAGCTTCACTATTGATGTTATTAGCCGTAATTGCTGCAAGTTAAAAAAACCTGTTGAACTTTTTGCCATATGCTTTTATGATGAAATAATAACCAGTACTTAAAAAAATATAAATTCTAAGTGAGTATAGTGACAGAACAGCCGACAAAAATCGACATCCCTGCTGCTTGTAATCCGATTTGTGAAAAATTACGAACCGTTGGTATCCCAAATGATCTTAATCTTAGGGCCATTTTTCAATTTCTTCAGATAGCAGCAAACAACACCTCCATCGGCGAAGCAGAGCGCAAGGAACTATATGGGATGCTTACAAAGATTGTTGGCAGCCTTGGTGCCGATGCCAGTACATTTGCAGATGTTTTTTTAAAAAATACACCAGGCAAAATGCTCCAGGGCAGAATTTCAGAGCTGGAGCAGGAAATAGAAACGCTGAAGGAAGAAAAGCTCCAGGCCCTAAACAGCCAGATTGGCGCATTGCAGGCAATTTCCGGCGACAGCATTAACTCCCTTGTAAAGGCCGGCAGCGAAAGCATTAAAGCAATAAAGCTTAATAAAAACGCATCGGAAGAAGTAAAAACAGAAGTCTCAAACAATATTGCAGTGGCTGTTAACGAAGCAAAAAAAGAGATGGTTCAAAAAACTGCAAAGATCCAGGTGGCAGTTGAGGAAGCCAGAAAAAAAGCTCTGATTGATCCATTAACACAGATACCCGACAAACGCGCCTTTGGGGAATTTCTTACCAAATGGGGAGGACAGGCCCTGCGGAAACAAACACCCCTGTATCTCATGACGTGCAATGTCGATTCATTAACCAAGTTTAATAAAAATTTCGGGCCAAAGATTGGTGATTTTGCATTAAAAATAATCGCCCGTGATGGGATTTTGAAGATACTGAAAAACAACGCAGACCCAAATGCAGCCCTGTGCGCAAGGTATGCCGGAGATGAATTTGTTATCCTTTTAAGAGGAGGCGACCTGGCTAAGGCAACCAGGCTGGCAGAACTTATCAGGGTCAAAACCAGAACGCTTAAAAATATTGTAGAAAAAGAAAGTGGCGAGTATATTTATGATATCATTACCATGAGCATTGGTATTGCAGAGATCGACAGAAACTTTCCAGACCCAAAGCAGGCCTTTGTTGCTCTGGTTAAAAATGCCGGGGCTGCCCTTAAAGAAGCAAAGGCAAAGGGCAAAAATGTTGTCGTAGTAAGAGAAAGCGAATAGGGTATGAAAAATATAACAGAAGCAGAAGTAATCAGCGCACTCTCAAATTTTAAAAAAGAAGTGCTGGATATGGATCTTAAGGTCAAAAAATTTTTGGCTGACAGGAAAACCGTTGTAAATCCAAACTTTCAGGGGCTGGTAGACAGAATCAGGAAATTTGAAAACAGCATTCACAACAGGCGATTCGGCTTTGCCAACACAGAAATTCATATGCGTCTCGACAGCCTCCTCCACATGATTCTTGTTCACCATCGCTACTGGGTCAGGCTTTTTGACGAAGACGGCATTGGCATTGGCGTGGTTAGAAAACAAATCCAGGATGCAGGCAAGCCAGAGCAAACCAAATTAACTGACAAGGAAAGCAAGGCAGTTGACAAGTTTTATAAACTTTCAAAGGAAAAGTGGGAAAACCTTGATATTGATGCGTCAGAATCCAGGGATGAAATGGCAAACCGCTTGATGCCACAGTACAACGAGGCCCAGAAAAACCTGAAACCCGGTCAGAAAGCAACATTTGTTTATGATTCCAAGACCCATAAAATTCAGGTTAAGGTCAGGGGGAAATAGCGTGATCGCAATAAAAAAAATACTCATGATGTTCATGGTGATCATCTTCTTCTCGTCTGCGGCCTTCTCTGAAACCATCGTCAAGGTTGGCGGATATATTTTCCCCCCTTTTGTAGAAAAGATCAAGGTTGATAAAATCAATACAAAATTGCAGGGTGTCACCCTGGATTTGATAGAACTGTTTAACAATAATCAAAAAAAATACAGGTTCATATTTGTAGAGACCTCGCCAAAGCGCAGGTATAAGGATTTGAAATACAACTTTTTTGACACCCTTTTTTTTGAAAGCATTCAATGGGGATGGCAGGGAAAAGGTGTCGAGGCATCACGTATGTTTCTTAAGGGCGGGGAGGTTTATATAGCTTCGAGTTCACCAGAAAAGGGCGCTGATTATTTTGACTCCTTTAAAGGTAAGTCAATAGCCGGGCTTCTGGGGTATCACTATGGGTTTGCAGGATTTGATGCAGATGAAACATTTTTGAAAAAAACCCATAACATGACCCTGTTCACAAAACCGAAAATGCTTTTTGCTCCAGTGCTGAAAAACAGAATCAATATTGCTGTTGTGACTGATTCCTATCTTAAAAAATATATTGCAAAACACCCTCAAATAAAGGAAAAACTTTTAATTTCAGAAAAGTACGATCAGGTATACAACCACACAATCCTTTCAAGAAAGGGCAGCAGTATTTCTGCCTTGGACTTTAATGCGCTTTTAGACGCAATGGAGAAAAAAGGTCTGCTGGATCAACTCTGGAAATCCCACGGTTTTATCAAATAAAACACCATCTTATGTTTTTATCGCATTGTACGGCAGCTCTCACCCCTGGTTGTTTCTCAGTTCAGGCAAGCTCTTCCTTGGCCTTATCAAGCCGGGATGCAAACTTGCTGCATATCTCATAGTCTGCCTCGATCCACGATTTATCGAAATCTATAAATGGAACCACTGCGGAGCCTGAGATAGAGGAGGTTTCTGCGAGGTTTTTTGCAAAGCCTGCAAGGTGTTTTTCTTTTTCTACTTTTACTTCCTCTTCACAGCTTGACAGAATTTCCGTAATTTTAGAAACATCGACACCAAACACGCCTTCTAAAAGTTCCAATGTCGGTGTGTTGGAGCCTTGAAGGGTTATAAACCCTGCAAGCACCTGCGTTGCAGCGGACTTGTGGTCTGAGTAAAATGGTTCCAGGGCCTTTTCTGCCTCTGAAAACCGGGAACTCCCACTGGTGTATTTTGTCAGGATTCCCTTAATCTTTTGCTCAAACTCAGCTTGTTTTATCTCATTTTTTTCATCGCTGCTCATGGAAAGGTGTTTTGTGCGTTCCATGACAAGATCCATTGTACTTTTAATTTCGCCCATTTTCATTGTCTCCAAACTACAGCTTTATGATTGATTGCCGGGGAAATCCCAAAACAGCCCTGCGCCCCAAAAAACTGATTTTCCCAGTTTTTTTTCAAAATAAAAAAAAAGAATAATCCCTGTGACCGTATCTGTCAAACCCTTCCTGTATATTGGTATCAGAAAATGGATAAAGAAAGCAAAAAAAGGAACAAAACTGTTAATTTAAAACCATCACAAAGGAGGCAGGACAATGTCAAAGGATCTAATTTTTAATGATTATGAAGATGCGATAGAGTATCACGGCAGCACAACAATTGAGCTTGTTCGAACACGATGGGGCAAGGTTATATGGCGTGACTGGCTGATTTTCGACACCATAGAAGAGGCTGAAAATTACTTTAACGACTTTGCAGCATAGTTTCGGTAGTGCCTGTTTGCGGGTGAAAACTGGTTCTGTATATTGCTGGAGTACAGGCAGTGAAATAAACAAAAAACTCCTGACAAAAATCCCAGTGGTCAATTCTCCTTGACTGTCTGGATGGTGGATGTATGATAACAATCAGGTTTATTATGCACTATTTTAATTAGCGGAACTCGAAATTGTTTCTAATAAAAGGTGTAGTTGATAAAATAACATATTTATAAGGAAACAATATGAAGATTCTGGCCATTGACACGGCATCCTTCAGCACAGGCGTTGCGATAATCGAAGACAGGGTTGTAAAGGCTGAGGTGAGTTTTACTTCAAACACCACCCACACAAGACGGCTGCTGGAAATGGTGGATCATGTTCTTGCAAAGACCAGCACAGAGCTTCTTGATCTTGATGGTTTTGCAGTCACGGTGGGCCCTGGTAGTTTTACTGGTTTACGCATTGGAATAAGCACCGTAAAAGGACTTGCATTTGCGGCCCGAAAGCCTGTTGCCGGGGTTTCGAGCCTTGATGCGCTGGCCAGTGGTTTGATGTTTTCTGCAAGCCCTGTTTATGCAATGCTGTTTGCAAAAAGGAACGAGGTCTACTGGGCGCAGTATGAACTAAAGCACGGGCTTCTTACCAAGACCAGAGATGAAGTCGTGGCCGGCATTGACGCTGTTTTGGAAATTGCCGGGGAAGCTGGCGGTTCCTGTATCTTTGTTGGCGATGGTGCGGTTAACTATAAATCAGTTATTGAAGAGCGGCTCAAGGATCTTGCCAGTTTCGCACCTGGGGACCGGAACTTCATACGTGCAGCAGGTGTCGGACTTCTTGGTGCTGATTTGTTTGATGCGGGTGCTGGTTGCCCGGCTGAAAAAATTGTCCCTGTTTATCTCAGGCGTTCCGATGCTGAACTGAATTTTGAAAAGAAAATGGCAAAATCGGTTTAGCCCAAAAAAATATTTCCTGTCCTGCTTCCTCCACACCCTTTTTAAAAATCTGCATGATAATTATCTGTTGACGGTAACTTTTATAAACGGCATAATCAGGTGCAATTGCAACTAAATTTTTTTTTTGCTCTTTTTGAGCCGTTATAACACCAGGGGAGAAAATTATTTCATATGTCGTTTTCATTTGCAAATTTGCTGGCAGTAGGGATTGGCGGGTTTTTCGGAGCTGTCAGCCGGTTTCTGATGGCAGGTTATGCAGCGCGGCTGTTTGGGGCCGGTTTCCCATATGGAACCCTTGTGGTTAATGTTCTTGGCTCTTTTTTGCTTGGATTTTTATCCAAATTTTTTCTTGATAAAATGGTGGTTAATGAGCTGTTGCGTGTCGGCCTTACAATCGGTTTTCTGGGGGCCTTTACTACTTTTTCGACCTTCAGCAATGAGACCGTGCTTTTACTACAGTCCGGGGAAACCCTGCGGGCCGGTATAAACATTGCCGCAAACTGCCTGATTTGTCTGACGGTGTGTTTGCTGGGGTTACAGCTTGCCAGGATGGTATAGGGAATTTTTTTAACATCAGCAGTAAAACACTCAGGCATGAATGTTTGCTTATTTCATAACCAGACCTTAGGTATATAAACTAAGTACCTGATTTTGATGTTACTATTAAGTTTATTAGGGGATTTACAATTATGCAGGAAACAAAAAGTCTGAACCAGCTTGTTCTTATTGTCGATGATGTTCCGAAAAATTTACAGGTTTTGGGAAGTGTCTTGAAAAACGACGGACACAGGGTGGCCTTTGCAAAAAGCGGTGAAGCTGCCCTTGAATACGTTGCTCAATCTCAGCCCGACCTGATTCTGCTTGATATTATGATGCCTGGAATGGACGGCTATGAAGTATGCAGAAGGCTGAAGACAGACCCTGTAACAAAAAATATTCCGGTTATTTTTATTTCTGCGCTGTCCGAGGATGAGGATGAGTATCTTGGGTTTGAGCTTGGCGGCATTGACTATATTACCAAGCCCTTTAACCCGAAGATTGTTAATGTACGTGTGAAAATGCATCTGCAACTGAAGCGGAAAACCGATATGCTCGAAAAACTGGTATCCATAGACGGGCTGACGGAAATTCCCAACAGGAGAAGCTTTGACGAAACCCTCACAACAGAGTGGAACAGAGCAAAGCGGGACAAGGAATCATTGTCCCTGGTTTTGATAGATATTGATTTCTTTAAAAAGTACAACGATTCCTATGGACACGCTGCCGGGGATGAGTGTCTGCGAAGTGTTGCCCAGACCCTGAGCAATACTCCCCAAAGGCCGGCTGACCTTGTGGCGCGGTATGGCGGTGAAGAGTTTGCTGCAATACTCCCTGATACTGGCTGTGAAAACGCAATCCCACTGGCAGAAAAAATGCGTGAAAACGTAGAGGCGCTGAAAGTTCTTCATGAAGCAAACGAGGCATCAGAGCATGTCACCATAAGCCTGGGTGTTGCAACCACGATCCCTGGCGACAATTCAACACCCCTTGCATTGATAGAAGAAGCTGATAAGTGCCTTTATAATGCAAAGGAGACTGGCAGGAACAGATATAGCAGTGTTGACTGTTCAGAGTAAATTGAAATAAATTGTCTTCGGTAAAAATCAGGAAAAACCGGAGTTTTTTGCTTATGTCATAACCAGGCCTTCGGCATAAACTAAGCTAAAAGTTTCGATGTTGCTGTTAAGTTTATCAGGAAAGATAAAAAAAACCCCGGCAGGGGTTATTTCGTATAGCCGGTGTGCCTTAACCACCGGAATAAATCGTACCTATCTCTCTCGTCCTGAAGGGACTATGTGGTTATAATTACATCGTCCCTTCAGGACGAGCGGGGTTTGGTTGGGAATCTGAACCGATGGCTAAAGCACACCGGCTATACGACTATTTCCCTCCAGGGAATCAAAACTCGGCATTCATTCAGCCCTGGGGATGATCCATAATCCGAATATACAGCCCTGTAAGGGCGAAATATAAATACAATAGGAAACAATCCGATTTTTTTTAATACAGGCTTGATAGTTGAAAATAAATCGTTAATCAATAATGAAACATTAAGCGGTTTATATCACGCCCTTACAGGGCTGGTTTAATTGAAAGGCAGTTTTCATTCAGGCACATCGATTAATTTAAGGTTACTAGGAGTAATATATGCATCTTGACTCAAAAACGCCATCCGGGCCATTGCATGAAAAGTGGGATAAGGCCCGTTTTGATTTAAAGCTGGTCAATCCAGCCAATAAAAGAAAGTTCGACATAATCGTAGTGGGAACCGGGCTTGCAGGTGCATCAGCTTCTGCATCTCTTGCGGAGCTTGGCTACAACGTGAAAACCTTTTGTATTCAGGACAGCCCCAGGCGGGCGCACAGCATTGCTGCCCAGGGCGGTATTAACGCTTCAAAAAACTACTCAAACGACGGCGACAGCGTACGGCGGTTGTTTTACGATACAATTAAGGGCGGGGATTTCCGGGCAAGGGAGGCGAATGTTTTTCGGCTTGCCCAGGTTAGCGGCTCAATAATTGATCAGTGCGTTGCCCAGGGGGTTCCCTTTGCCAGGGATTATGGCGGACTGCTTGCCAACAGAAGTTTCGGCGGGGCGCAGGTTTCCAGAACCTTTTATGCAAGGGGGCAGACTGGTCAACAGTTGCTGATAGGTGCGTACAGCGCACTTATGCGGCAGGTTTCAGCAGGCAAGGTGGAGCTTCTGCCACGGCGGGAAATGCTCGACCTTGTGATGGTAAAGGGCAGGGCCAGAGGCATTGTGACCAGGAACCTTGTGGATGGCAAAATTGAGTCACACTCTGCACATGCGGTTGTTCTATGCACTGGCGGGTATGGCAACCTGTTTTTTCTGTCTACAAACGCAATGGCCTCTAATGTTTCTGCTTCCTACAAGTGTTTTAAAAAGGGTGCTTTTTTTGCCAATCCCTGCTTTACACAAATTCATCCAACCTGCATCCCGGTTCATGGCAAGTATCAGTCAAAGCTGACGCTCATGAGCGAGTCGCTGCGTAATGACGGGCGGGTGTGGGTTCCCAAAAACCCCGGAGACAGCAGGCCGCCTTCCCAGATACCTGAAAGCGAACGGGACTACTACCTGGAACGCAGGTATCCAAGCTTTGGAAACCTTGTCCCCAGGGATGTTGCATCCAGAAACGCCAAGGATCAGTGCGGGCTGGACAAGGGTGTGGGGGAGACCGGGTTTGCGGTTTACCTTGATTTTGCAAATGCAATCAACCGGGACGGTCACGCTGCCATTGAAAAGAAATATGGCAACCTGTTTGCCATGTACGACAAAATTACAGGCGACAACCCCTATGAAAACCCGATGATGATATATCCTGCGGTTCATTATACAATGGGCGGTCTCTGGGTGGACTACAACCTTATGTCCACGGTTGACGGGCTTTTTGTTCTTGGGGAAGCGAATTTTTCCGACCACGGAGCCAATCGCCTCGGAGCCAGCGCATTGATGCAGGGGCTTGCCGATGGATACTTTATAATCCCTTATACCATGGGCGGTTATCTGGCTGAAAACTCCTTTGATGATGTGTCGGCTGAACAGGCGGAATTTTCTGATGCTGCAAAGCAGGCCAAAGAAAAAATTCAAAAGCTGCTTAATGTAAATGGAAAGCGCACGGTGGATGATTTCCACAGGGAGCTTGGCAACGTAATGTGGGAAAACTGCGGCATGTCCAGAAAAAATTCTGACCTGGAAAAAGCTCTGGGGCAGATCAGTTCTCTTAGGGAAGAGTTCTGGCAAAACGTTAAAACTCCGGGTACAGGCGCTGAGTTCAACCAAAGCCTGGAGAGGGCCGGCAGGGTTGCAGACTTTATGGAGCTTGGAGAACTGATGGTTAAGGATGCGCTTTCAAGACAGGAATCATGCGGATGCCACTTTAACGAGGATTTCCAGACCGACGACAACGAGGCACTTAGAAACGATAAAGATTTCTGCTTTGTTTCAGCATGGGAGTATAAAGGAAAGGATAAGGAGCCAGAGCTGAACAAAGAACCCCTTGTTTTTGAAAACGTGGAATTGACACAGAGGAGCTACAAGTGACAAAAAATATAAGCGTAACACTCATTGTCTGGCGGCAGGCAAATTCTTCTGACAAGGGCAAATTCGAAACCCACCAGCTTACCGATATTTCAAAGGATATGTCGTTTCTGGAGATGCTTGATGTGCTTAACGAAGAGCTTACAACAAAGGGAGCAGACCCAGTTGCCTTTGACCATGACTGCCGGGAAGGAATATGCGGAATGTGTGGGACCGTCGTAAACGGGCGCGCCCACGGCCCAAACAAAGGCACAACCCTGTGCCAACTCCACATGCGAACCTTCAACGATGGCGAAACCATAGTTGTTGAGCCTTTCAGGGCCAGACCCTTTACAGTATTAAAGGATCTTGCTGTGGACAGAAGCTCCCTTGACGAAATTATCATGGCAGGCGGTTACATCTCTGCAAACACTGGCGGGGCAGCAGATGCCAACGCCATACTCGTACCGCAGGACGCTGCTGATGAAGCATTTGAATCCGCCGCCTGCATTGGGTGCGGAGCCTGCGTTGCTGCATGTCCAAATGCATCTGCAATGCTTTTTACTGCTGCGAAAATTTCCCACCTTGCATTACTGCCCCAGGGCAAGCCGGAATCCGCAAAACGGGCTGCAAGCATGGTCAAAAAAATGGATGAGCTTGGCTTTGGCAACTGCGGAAACGAGGCAGAATGCGAAGCTGAATGCCCAAAGGAGATTTCAATCACCAATATTGCACGGCTTAACCGGGAGTTTTTTAAATCAAAGTTTTTGTCTGACGAATAAAAACTCAGAGGTTGGTCTGACCACGTCAGTTTACTGGAGCCTGATGGAGAAATCCAGAAAAATTCAATATGAGAAAATATTGCCCTATGCGGTTATTATCCTGCTGTCTATAATGATCGCCACTTTAATGGGCAGTATACAAAGTAAAAAAGAAGAAGAACTTTCACCGATTTACAATACCTTTGAAGACAAATTCAACCAGGTCTCAACAGGCGATACTGATGATGATGTTATGCGCATGCTGGGCCAGCCTTCATCTGTTTATGAGGAAGACAAACTGATACCCCGTGGGCCTGTGGAAATCTGGGAATATATAATTTTGAGCAGGGAATATACGCTTTCTTTTAACAAAGATGAACTTGTTGAAGATAATCCTGAATGGCGCGTATATGCCCGGTCCGCATACAATCCTGAAGATGCCGAGGAACAGGAGTATGATGGATATAATCGGATAATGGTAATAAGTATTGTCTTGAGCTGTATCTATTTGGGATTCACAAATATTAGAAAAATTTTTTGGAAGATAAGATAAAAGTGGTTTAAGGAAAAAAAAGAATAACCAGAGCAAGCCATAAGCCGCAAAATGAGTCGCAACACTGCACGGCTGAACCGGGGGTTTTTTTAAAATCAAAATTTTTGTCCTGCGAATAAAATGTTGAACCTGTCATTATATTCACGATTGTATAAAATAATTTGAAACCAAGCTTGCAGGCCAGGGCTGGCAACAGTAAACCTGGTCTGCGGGATAGTCAAAGCCCTTTGTCTTATTATGGGCAGGCGGACTAAAAACCCGAAATCCCACCAATTAAAAATAGTTTACAAACGCTTATAAATCCATTATGATATTATCATGCCTGTCTATGAATACAGTGCCCTTGATGCAAAGGGAAAAAAAGTTTCTGGGATTATGGATGCCGACAGCACTACTGCTGCCAGGGGAAAGCTGCGCCAGTCCGGGATGTTCCCCGTTTCTATTGCAGAGTCACAGTCAACATCGAGTGAAAAAAAGACCAGTGGATTTTCCTTTTCCGGGTCTTTTACAAAGGTAAAGCCTTCGGACATCACCATGATGACACGGCAACTGGCAACCCTTATTAACGCAGGGTTCCCGCTGGTTTCTGCCCTGGATACCCTTATTCCACAGTTCAAATCTGCGGCCTTTAAGAAGGTGATTTCACAGGTTAAGGACTCCATAGTCGAGGGCATGAGCTTTGCCGAGGCTTTGTCCAAGTTTCCATCGGTTTTTACGCCTGTTTACATCAATATGGTAAATGCTGGTGAGACTGCCGGAACCTTGGAAATCGTGCTGGAAAGGCTGGCGGATATTTCTGAAAAACAACAGGAGCTTAACTCCAAGGTCAAGGCTGCTCTTGCATACCCGGTTTTGATGGCACTTGTCGGTGCGGCGGTGCTACTGGGGCTTATGACATACATTGTTCCTGGTATTGTTTCGATATTTACGGATATGGAGCAGATTCTGCCCCTTCCCACCCGAATCCTGATCACTGTCAGCGATTTTCTAAAGAGCTGGTGGTGGCTTCTTGTGCTGCTTCTGGGCAGCGGGGTTGTTGGCGGGAGAATGTTTTTTAAGACAGAGCAGGGCCGCATAATTGCAGATACTATAAAGCTGTTCAGTCCGGGCTTTGGCGCTATGACGCAAAAGCTTGCTGCTGCACGGTTTACAAGAACCCTTGGTTCGCTGCTTGAAAATGGTGTGTCCATGATGCCGGCTTTGGGTGTGGTAAAAAATATTGTCGGCAATGTGCTGATAGCCGATGCAATTGAAGAGGCCACGGTTGATGTTGGCAAGGGGCAGGCCCTTAGCGCCTCCCTTTCAGAAGTAAAGGGTTTTCCCACACTTGCGGTGCAGATGATACAGGTGGGAGAGCAGAGCGGTGAGCTGGAAAATATGCTCACCAGGATTGCAGATGTTTATGAAAAAGAGGTGGAAACAACGGTGCTGGGACTTACGTCGTTGCTTGAGCCGCTTATGATTTTAATTATGGGAGTGGTTGTATTGTTTATTGTACTTTCGATCTGCCTGCCAATTTTTGATATGAACCAGCTTGTACAATAATTTATTTCACGACTTGCATGTTGAACTAATATTACTACGGATGGAGGAAACATGACACTTGACGCATTGAGATCAAAAAAGGGTTTTACTTTGATAGAGATTATGGTTGTTATTATAATAATCGGTGTGCTTGCTGCTTATATTGCACCAAAGGTAATCGGCAGAGCAGATGATGCAAAGGTCTCCCAGGCAAAGGCGCAGATGGAAGGCATTGAAACTGCGTTAAAGATGTTCAAGCTCGATAATGGCTTCTATCCAACCACGGAGCAGGGACTTCAGGCTCTTGTTATAAAACCTGAATCCGGCAGGCTTCCAAAGAATTGGAAAAAAGGCGGCTATCTGGACAAGGCAAAGGTACCGACTGATCCCTGGGGCATGGAGTTTGTTTATTTATGTCCTGGAGTTCATGGCGATTTCGACATTTATTCCTATGGTTCCGACGGAGTCGAGGGTGGCGAGGACTATGACCAGGACCTCGGCAACTGGGACATGGAGTAACATCATTCAGAAATGGCTAATTTGCCCAATTTCTGCGTTGGTTAAAAAAATTTTAAACTCCGAAATATCACT
Organism: Desulfobacterales bacterium; assembly: GCA_029939895.1. GTDB lineage: Bacteria > Desulfobacterota > Desulfobacteria > Desulfobacterales > JAOZSB01 > JAOZSB01. The sequence continues at coordinate 32,283 of JAOZSB010000002.1, read as the reverse complement.
TATATGTCTGCGTTTAAAATTTTTTATCCGCCTTGAACTTGAACAAATTATCTCATTTCTGAAAGATGTTGTGAGGTGGGATTACAAAGAAATGGCTAATTTGTCCAATTTCTGCGTTGGTTAAAAAAATTTTAAACTCCGAAATATCACTTAACTGGGACATGGAGTAACATCATTCAGAAATGGCTAATTTGTCCAATTTCTGCGTTGGATAAAAAAATTTTAAACTCCGAAATATCACCTATATGTCTGCGTTTAAAATTTGAGATATTGTCCCACAGGGTTACGCAGAAATAAAATAAAGCCGTCAGGGTTATGTAAAATGAATATGCAACCAAATCTATGAATGGACATCAGGATAAATCACGCCATTGAAGACAATGTCCACAAATAGAGGTTTTACGCTTATTGAGCTTATCGTGGTCATCAGTCTGATCGGATTGCTTGCAGGAATTTCTGCGCCCAGGTTTCAGGCTGCAATGACATCGGACGGAATACGCCGAACATCCGCAAAAATTATGGGTACAGTGGCCCACCTTAAAAACAGGGCTGTCAAGGAACGGACAAACTATAACCTGATTTTTGATGTATCCGGGAACAGGATATGGATTGAAGAAGAAAAACCTCCGGGCAAAAAATCCAGCACACAAGATGAAACAAAGGAAGAAGACGTATCAGCCGATGCTTATGAGCTTTCCGATGGGATTTCCATAACCGATATTGAGTTTGCTGATGATAATATAGTCACATCCGGCAGGGCTAAAATTCATTTTAACAGAGAAGGGTGGTCAAGCATGGCGGCCATCCACATTGCAGCCGATGATGATGAACACATGACCTTTATTATAGAGCCGTTCTTAGACCGGGTGGAGGTTTTTAAATCCTACCAGTCCCTTGACCAGGAAGGGGAATAGGTCATGTTTAATCGTAAAACCTCTCAACACGGCTTCACACTCCTGGAAATCCTTGTGGCACTCTCCATTGTGGCGATTATGATAGGTGCTGTGTTCAAGCTCTACGCTCAAACCCTTTCAATGGCAGACATGTCGAGGTTTCACACGCTTGCGCCCATGCTGGCAGGGAAAAAACTGACAGAATTCGAGACAAAATCCTCAGACCAGGCAATTTCTGAATCCGGCGATTTTGGGAATGATTTTCCAGGTTATTCCTGGGCAGTCACGACAGCAACTGTTGGAGAAGAAGCCTTCAAGGGCATTCCTGGCGCGCTTACCCGAATTGATATTAAAATTACAAGAAACCAGGGAGAAATGAGCTGGGAAACCAGGGCCTACAGGCTGCTTGGTTCAAGATAATTATATAATAAGGTATGTGATTGACTATAATGAAAAATAACGGATTTACACTCATAGAAGTAATGGTGGCGATTATGATTTTCGGCATCCTTGCGACTACGCTTTTCAGCACATATGGTGCGCTGTTTGCCAATACAGCCAGGCTGGAGAGGGGTGTAGATAATTATGGGGCCGCAAAGAGCTGCTTTTCCAGGATGTCGAGGGACTTGAAATCCATATGCGTTGCAATGCCTCCGGCATACTCTCCCAGTGATGCATTGATTGACGAAGATAAGGACATGTTCAGGTTTGAAGCAAAAACAGGTCCCAGCCACAGCATTGATTCACAAACCATAAGGTTCGCATCCCTTGCCCACATTAACTTTGGTCATGCTGCACAGAGTAATGGGTCTGGCAGTCAAAGCGCCGTAATGAACAAGATTGCCAGGATAGTATACTATCTCGATGAAATGGAAGACGGGACATTTGTTCTTAAAAGATCAGACACACCGATGCCTGGGGAGCCTTTTAAAAGAAAGAAAACAGACCCCAGGCTATGCGAAAATATTAGAAGCATAAAATTTGAATTTACAGACCATGACAGCGGGTCAAGAGAATCATGGGATTCTGAGTCGAGTGAGTTCGAGTATGCAACACCAAGGGCAGTCAAGATTCGCCTTGAACTTGTCCTTGACCCGGAGGAACCCGATGATGCATTAGTTTTTGAAACAACTGCATCAATTCCGGTTTTCAGAGAAAAAACAGAGAAGACAAATAGCTGATTACAAAAAAAATCAGCAAATAGACAAAGGGAGAAAAAGCCGGCAAATGCAGATATTGAGGCTTAATAAAAGGGGGGTTGCTATTCTAATGGCGCTGGCTGCGACATCGGTCATGCTTGCGGCATCCGTGGTCCTCAACAGAAAAATAAGGAACACCCTGGACTCGACTGCAACAGCCAGGGATCGCCTTGTTCTTGCTGCCATGGCCTCCTCTGGCATTGATGTTGCCAAGGCGCTCCTGCTCAAGGATGCACTTGATAATGAGTATGACTCTCTCCTGGATGCATGGGCAGACCCAACAGCAGTTAACGAAGCACTTGCCCTAGCATCCTTTGAAGACGGGTCAATCAAGCTTACCATAACCGACGAGCTTTCAAGGCTTCAAGTAAACTCTTTGGTTAAATATCCAGAAATGCAAAAATTTAACGAACCCCAGCGGGCCGTGCTTGAAAACCTGCTGCGGGAAATGCTTGCAGGGCAGGAGGTTGATGAAGACACATCACCCCCCGGCATAGTCAATTCCCTTAAAGACTGGATGGATTCCAATGATGGGGAGGCCATATCAGGCCTTTCAGGAGCAGAAACAGGATACTACCAGGGGCTTGATCCCCCATATTCCTGTGCTGACAGACCGATTGTTCTGCCGGGAGAATTACTTCTTGTTAAAGGAATAACCCCAAAGTTCTTTTATGGTGATGAGAATACATCAGGTTTTGATCAGTTTGTTACACCCTTTGGTGCATTGAATTCTCAGGCAGGTGCGGTTTATGATGGGCGGATAAATATTAATACTGTATCCCTGGGTGTATTGAAGGCCATGATGCCTCTTGGGATGGAGGATCTTGCAGAAGAAATTTTTGAATTCAGAACCGAGGCAATTGAAAATGAAACCGCGGATGTTTTTTCAACGGCTGACTGGTATAAAAAGGTTCCCGGACTGGGTCAGACAACCATTGGTGCAACTTTAATAGCAATAAAAAGTGCTTTTTTCAGAATCAGGTGTGAAGCAGAGCTTGATGGTATCAAGCTTACGGTTACTGCCGTGGTGCAAAGGGTTGCGGCAGAAGACTCCACAAGCGGGCCTGCTGAAGTCACTGGTTGCAGGGTGTTATACTGGGAAGAAAATTAACTTTTTAACTATTTACTATACTGTCCTGGTTAACTGTTACCCTCAAGAGTTCATTAGAAAAAAAGATGCAGGAAGTCGGGTAATATTTTTTTGTTGCCAAATTTTTGATTTAATATTATGTAATAGTATCACTTATTTTATAAAAAAACTATTTTTGAATTAGGATTTTTTGAAATTAAGAACAACTTAAAAAATCTAAAATAATTCTGCAAATTGCACGGTTGATTTTAAATGGCTAAAAAAATAACAGGTATAGATATCAGGGAAGACAGTGTTTATGTTGTGACACTGCTCTTGAATCGCAAGATGCTTGCGATTGAGACGGCTGAGTCTTGCCCCATCCCGGAAGATAAAGACTTTCCAGAAGGTCTGGCCGATGCTTTGGCGGAACTTGCGGCCAGAATGAACTTTTTTGATTCTGCCTGTGCAGTTTCTCTGCCTGCAACTGACACTTCATTCCGGGTGATTGAGCTTCCCTTTAGTGAACCAAAAAAAATTAAACAAATACTCAAATTCGAGATAGAGCCTTCTCTTGCAGTGCCTGTGGATGAAGTGAAACTTGATTTCATGCCTGCAAGTTTGCCCGGCAGAGAGGGTAAATCAGATATTCTTACATGTATTATAGACAGAAAAAAAATGTCTTCATACAGAAGAACTTTTTCAGGGTTTCGGATAACGACTTCCACGATTACTGCCAGAGGTTTTTCCATCGCAGCACTTTTAACACGCTCTGGTGCGCTGGAAAACGGTGCGTTTATCGACCTTGACGGCAAAATTTGTACGATATCCCTTATCCATGAAAAAAAGATAGCCCAGGTGCGCTCTGTAAACATTATCGGCAAAATGGAGGCTGCTGCAGCAGTTCTTGAACTCCAGAGAACCATCGCTTCGCTTGAAGATCTGGCGGGTACAGACTTTGTGCTGGAAAAGGTCGTGGTTTCCGGTGCAGTTGGTGAAGCCTTTGTGGACAGGATTGGTGAGCTTCTCGAATGTGAGGCATTTGAAGTAACACCAGAGGATTTATCAGAAAAGTTAAACCTGGAAAGCGGATCACAGCCCAAAAATGATGGCTTCATTAACGCTCTTGCACTGGCAACAGCCGAGGCAGAAGGCCTGGCAAGCATTAACTTTGCAGCAAGCCGCTCCCTGGCTTCTCCCATGCAGTTTGTTGAAAATAAAAAAAGCCTGTCTGTTACCGCAGCACTTCTGATTCTTCTTTTTGGAATTTTTATGTTTGATATTTTGTATTCAATAAATATGAATTCAAAAAGAGAAAATCTTATTAAAAATACCATAGCCTCGGTTTTCAAATCAACCTTTCCAGAGGTTAAGAGAATTGTTGATCCAGTTCAGCAAATGAAAACAAAAATGGATGAGTTGGGTGAAAAGCTTGGCCTTTCAGGCGCACCTGTTGAGGGTATGAAAACACTCGATCTTCTTAACGAGATCAGCGCTGGTGTGCCGGTTTCCATGGGAACAGAGATTCAAAGTATAGTTATATCTCCTGTAAAAATAATATTATCGGGTACAACAAAGACCTTCAACAACATTGATGCTATAAAAAATAACCTGGAAAAAACCGGCATATTTACTGCCGTAACAATTGGCTCTGCAAATACTGACAGGTCTGGCAAATATGTCAGATTTAAACTTATGATAGACTTTCAATAGTCTGCATGAACACAGGACAAAGAAGCAATGGCTGCAAAAGTAACAAAAAGGGATATTATAACGTTAATAATTGGCGCAACCGTCCTTGTTGTATTTGGAATGCACCAGTTTGTTATAACGCCCCTTTTGAATAAAAGAACCAGGCAGGAAAAAACCATAAAGAGTAAAAAAAGCGTTCTTCTTGATTTGGTGCTTTTGAAAGCTGAATTTGAGCGGTTGATGCTCAAGGCTGACTTTGCCAAAAAGCGGATAGCAAAACGGAAGAGAGGGTTTACCCTGTTTTCTGATATGGATAGAATGGCAGGTGTTGCCGGAATTAAACAGAATGTGGCTTATATGAAGCCCTTTACCGCCGTCAGCAAGGATAATAAATACACAATTTCAACGGTGGAGATGAAGCTTGACGGCCTTGACATGGAACAGCTTGTTAAATTTTTGTACAAGGTTGAAACATCTCCAAATGCAATAACAATAAAGCGAATATCAATAACAAAGACGGGAAAGGCAAAGGACCTCGCCAGCGCAGTGCTTCAGGTTGAAACAATAGGCAACAAGGTTGAGTGAGGCAAAACCACTGGTGAGATAAAAGCATGGAAAAATACCTTTTTTATATAAATTTATTTTTACTTGCAGGAGCAGTGCTGCTGGGCTTCAATGTATATCAGTCCGTTGAGGCAGGTAAAAAAGAGGCTGCAAAACCCTTGATAGCTGCCAATGTAAGCAAAACCCTTGAAACAGGCGAAAGCAGCCACGATGCTGTCAGGCCCTGGAAGCATTACGAAGGCATTGTGCGACGAAATGTTCTTAATATCAAGACAAGCTCTGAGCAGGAAGAAGGAAAAATTAACGTAAACGCTCTGGAAAAAACTGCTCTCAATCTTGTGCTTTGGGGGACAGTCACTTCCGGCGGCAAAACATATGCTGTGATCCAGGAAAAAGGGGGCCAGCAAAACCTCTATGCAGCCGGGCAGCAGATAGCCAGTGCTGTTGTTAAGGCTGTGCTCAGGGAAAAAGTAGTAATTACTCACAATGGCAAAGACCAGATTCTTGAAATGGAAACAGTTTCAAAACCTTCCCCTGGCGGCAGCGCACCTGTTCCATATCCACAGGATGATTCAGGAGAGGAAACAGACAATCAAGACGATGTCATAAGAAAAAAAATAAAAAAGTCTACTCTGGAAAGACGGCTTGCAAATGTTGACGAGCTGATGAAGGAAGCCAGAATTGAGCAATATTCAGAGAATGGTGTAGTGATAGGCATCAAGCTTGTTTACATTAAGGCTGGTGCTTTGTTCAGGAAACTTGGGCTTAGAAATAATGATGCTGTTATCGGAGTTGACGGGGTTGGAATCGCTTCGATGTCGGACGTAAAGCAGTTTTTTGGTGGTTTGTTAAATAACTCTAAAACAGAAATAAGTATTATCAGAAAAGGCAAACGCAAGTCCCTGATGGTAAGCCTGAAGTAGTTTGTGTACAATTATAATAAGGAAATATTTTTTTAACATGGTCGAAATAATACGGAAACCAAAAATGAGATACTTGTCAAAATACAGAATGGCGATGGGTTTACTGTTAATGGTGACAATCTTCTTCCCCGGCATCAGCCTTGCGGAAGATGCTCTCATCATGACAACAGGTCAAAATGTAAATATTCGCGAGGGAAGGTCAACCTCATTCAAGGCGATTGGCGTGCTTTTTAATGGAGAACGTGTAAAGGCAGCTTTTTTAGATGCGAACTGGTATGCGATTTTTCCGTTGAATGCTCCGACAGATGATGAATCAACCGCCAGGGGATATGTTTACGCTCCATTACTGACGGAGGTCAGCAGCACACCTGTAGCCCCGCCAATCCTTGAGGACACAGCACCTGGCTATGCGCCGGTTGAGGCAAGTACTGCACCAGCCATGATAAAACCTGATACTGGCGATCTTGTGTCGATTGATTTTAAAGATGTTGACTTAAGAATGTTTATCAAGTTTATTTCTGAACTCACAAAAAAGAATTTTGTCATAGACCCAAGGGTAAGGGCGAAGGTGACAATAATATCCCCGTCCAAACTTACTGTCAGCGAAGCATATAATGTATTTGAGTCTGTTCTTGAGGTGCATGGATTCACCACAGTTGAAGCCGGAGAAGTAGTAAAGATTGTAAGGGCAGTTAATGCCAGGACAAAAAGCGTAGATACCCTGAGCGGAAAGAAAACAGGAGCAGGCGACAAGATTGTAACCCAGCTAATAACGCTGAAAAATGCCAAAACAAGAGAAGTGAGAAAGACCCTCACACCGTTTATACCAAAGACAAGCATCCTCCAATCATACGAACCATCGAACATGCTTATTATAACAGATTTTCTTTCCAACATTAAAAGACTGAAAGAAATTATTGAAATAATCGATGTTCCTGGAACCGGGCGTGTGATTACAATTGTTCCCCTTGAGTATGCTCTTGCAAAAACAATGGAAAGCACACTTACCAAAATTTTTAAATCTTCAACCAAAAAAACAGGAAAGAAGGTTGTAGCGGCCCCGGTAACAGATGAAGTAAGTCTGGTTTCCGATGAAAGAACAAACTCCATAGTAATGCTTGCCACTGAAAGGGACACAGAAAAAATCAAGCAGCTCATCTCCATGCTCGATAAAGCTGCACCCAGAGGCTCGAACAATTACCATGTTTACTACTGTGAAAATGCAACGGCAGAAGAACTTGCAAAAGTACTTCAATCGATCCCCGATGCATCTGCAAAAAAAACTACTGCTGGCAAATCAAAGAAAGAAACCAAACCTGTTATATCCAAGGACGTAAGGATACAGTTTGATGCGGCAACAAACAGTCTGATAATAACTGCAAATAAAAACGAGTATGATGCAATTCTTGGAATCATCGAAAAACTCGATATTCCCCGGTCAATGGTTTACATTGAATGCCTTATTATGGAAGTAAACATTGAAAAAGATTTTGAAATGGGTACCGAGTGGATGGGCGCAGGACGGACAAGGATTGGAACCTCAAGAAGCGGCGGGTTCAGCGGTGGTTTTATAAACGAAACCGATTCCTCCAGCATTTCCTCAATAACCCCGGCAAACGCAGCTGCAACAGGTGCGTTGCCCTCTGGCTTTTCCATGGGAATTTTCAGCGAGACCCTGAATATTGCCGGTATTCAATTTCCAAACCTTGCGGCAATGGTCAAGGCTTTTAAAAAGGATGAAGACATTCAAATTCTTTCTACTCCACAGATACTGACTTCTGATAATGCAGAAGCAAAAATTTATGTAGGAAGCAATGTCCCTATTCAAACCAAGACTGGCGAAACGACTGGAAACGAAACATATACAAATTATGAGTACAAGGATGTGGGTATCACACTTACAATAACACCCCACATATCCAAGGACAGGCTTGTGCGGCTGAAGATTTCTCAGGAAGTAAACAAGCTGGAGTCTGCCGCTGATGACGAAACCCCCACAACCCTGAAAAGAACTATCGACACAACGGTTATAGTAAAGGATAAAAACACGGTTGTAATCGGAGGGTTGATTGACGACAGCTTTTCCAAGACAACCTACAAGGTTCCATGCCTTGGTGACGTGCCGATCCTTGGGTGGGCGTTCAAGAATATGGTAAAGGGAGTCGACAAGACAAACCTGTATATTTTTCTTACACCTCATGTAATAAAGTCGCCTGCTGAGGCAGGAAAAATATATGATGATAAGAAAACCCATATAGACCGGATAAAAGAAGGCAGAATCAAGCTGGGTAAATAATTTTTTGCCCTTGACCAATTCCATAACCAGGGCTTAACCTTGCATGGTTACGGGTATACAAAGAGATTTTGTACAGCGTTAAATTGAGGACAGATGAGACAAAGCTTTTCTAAAATACTGATAGACTCCTTTGGTGTTCCCGAAGAAGACATAAAAGATGCAGCCCAGCATAAGCTTAACAAGGGTGGAAGCATTGGCGATATCCTTGTTATGAAAAAATCCATAACAGAAAAGCAGCTTCTGGTTGCTTATACTTTTTTGTACGATCTGCCTATCTGGGCCAAACTGCCGCCTGTCTCCTTTGGGCCGGAATTTACACAAAAAATTCCAATCCAGTTTCTCAAGCAGTACCGCATGGTTCCGATTGAAAAAGCAGATTCCCCAGAGGATTCAACCGGCGGGCGGGCCTGCGTAATAGCAGTAAATAATCCTGCATCACTAAGCCCTGCCGAAGACCTTGCCAGGCTTTTGGAAATGGAAGGGTGCAAGCTGGTGCTTGCCTCCAGGGATTCCATTGCCTCGGCTATCAACGACTGGTACGACTCCGCAAACGTCAACTCGGCAGAACAGCTTGTTCAGGATATGGAAGACGATGCATCGGGCATAATGAGCGAAATTGAAGAGACCGCCGATCTTCTTGACGATACAAGCGATGCACCAATAATAAAGCTGGTAAATCATGTTATATCCAAGGCCATAAAGGAACGGGCAAGTGATATTCACATGCAGCCGCAGCACAACAGCTTCAAGATCCGCTACAGAATTGACGGCATCCTCTATGATATGCTGACCCCTCCAAAAAGGGTTCAGCCGGCCCTGATATCCAGAATTAAAATCATGGCCAAGCTTAATATTGCAGAAAAACGACTGCCCCAGGACGGCAGGTTTGAGGTGCGGATTGGCGACCAGATGGTTGACCTTCGTGTCTCGACCATTCCAACATCATTTGGCGAACGAATCGTTATGAGGCTCTTGAGCAAATCATCAAGCCTGCTCAAGCTTGAAGACATCGGTGTGCCAAAGGATCGCCTTGATTCCATTAACCGCCTGATACGCAACCCCAACGGAATCATGCTGGTCACAGGGCCAACAGGAAGCGGAAAAACCACGACCCTTTATGCTGTTCTCACAGCAATCAACACACCGGATATTAACATTATTACTGTTGAAGATCCTGTTGAATACCAGATAAGCGGAATAGGGCAGATCCAGGTGAACTCCAAAATCGGTCTTACCTTTGCAAGCGGCCTGCGGGCAATACTGCGCCAGGATCCGGACGTGATACTGATAGGAGAAATTCGTGATCAGGAAACAGCAGAGATAGCCATCCAGTCCGCCTTGACAGGCCACCTTGTCCTTTCAACGCTCCACACCAACGACTCAGCCGGAACCATGACAAGGCTTGTGGATATGGGAATCGAGCCATTTTTGATCTCGTCGTCCCTCCTTGGAATAATCGCGCAGCGTCTTGTAAGAGTTCTGTGTGATGAATGCAGGGAACCCTACGTGCCGGACAGATCTTCACTCGAAGGGTTGGGAGTTGATCCTGATGATTTCTTTTCCAGCGGTGCAGTTATTTATCAGCAGAAAGGATGCCACCTCTGCTTTAACACTGGCTTCAGGGGCAGGCTGGGTATCTATGAACTCATGGTGCTTAACGATGAAATAAAAAGTCTTATTGTTAAAACCAGCGATGCCAATTCCATAAAAAAGCTGGCAAAAAAAGAAGGCATGGTAACACTCAGGGAAGACGGCATTGCCAAACTGCTTAACGGCACGACAACCATTGATGAAATTATTCGGGTAACACATATCTAAACCCGCCTGGCAGGAAAATATGAAAAACTCCATTATTACGGCAATCCTATTCTTTTTTGCCTGCGCTCCAGCATATTGCGGGAAATCAATAATCATTACTTCCGACACCCAGTTTGAATATGCCCGGCTCCTGTTTTCACAGGAAGACTACTCATCCGCACTTACTGAATATAAAAGATTTGTCCACTTTTTTTCTGAAGAAGAACAAGCCGAAAAAGCAAACTTTATGGTTGGCGAATGCCTTTTAAAACTTGGAAAAATAAAACAGGCCCAGAAAATATTTTATGACCATATCAATAAATACAGGGGTTCAAGTCTTTCAACGGAAGCATATTTAAGGGTTGCAACCTGCCATGAAAAGCAGGGGGAGCTTGCCCAGGCAGCAGCCGCACTAAAGGCGCTTGCCGATATTTCGTCGGATAAGGCAGTCAAAGACAAAGCAAAATACCGGGCTGCCTGGATTTACGTTGATGCAATGCAAACCAGCAAGGCCCTGAAGACATTCAACGAAATAGAAGAAAAAGATAAGTATAAAGTTGATACCATAGCCCCGGATCTTGAAGCAATTGAGAACTCCCGGTATAAAAGCCCGACGCTTGCCGGCACGCTCGCATTAGTTCCTGGAGCCGGGCATGTTTACTGCGAAAGATATAAAGACGCTTTTATCTCATTTGTTATAAACAGCCTCTTAACTTATGCTGCATACGAAGCCTTTGACAACGACCAGAACGCACTTGGCGGGATACTGACATTTGTCGAAGCCGGCTTTTACACCGGCAACATCTACAGCGCAGTCGGGTGCGCAAAAAAGCACAACGAGCATAAAAAAGAGGGTCTCATAAACGACCTGAAAAAAAGAACCAGCCTGCAACTGTCCACACACGGAAAAGACAAACATCCCATGCTTACCCTGAAATATACATTTTAGTGCCAGGATCCCCGTATCCAAAGTTAACAGGAAGTAAAATCAAAAATAATCCAAAACTCAATTTGTTGCATTTCTAATACTATTTTCTTAGGAAAATAGTTCCATGATGGTTTATCCGGCCCGCTGCAATGTTGCCGACAGAGTTCTCCTGTTTTAGAAAACTTCATGTTTTCAGTGTGTTATGTTTTGGCATTGAAGGTGCAATATTATTTTGTCGGGGAGTGACAATAATTTAAAAGCGGGGGGCATCATGGGCATCTTTTCTTTTTTTCGCAAAAAAAAGGACATAGACCGACAGTTATACCAGCTCTTTGGACCTGATACTGGCGTTGACGTAGCTTTTGAAAACAATGACGGCAATCACATCATCACAAGAGCCATGATTTACAAGAACAATTACCTTACCGACAATATGCTGATTTCTCAAACCACCCCAAGGACACGGCCAGAATTTGAGTATCGAAAAATGTGGATCACATCGCTGGTCAAAGGGGAAGACAAATCAAAAATAAGGTTTGGGATGGACTGCCAGATCCTCAAGTTCATCAAAAATTACAAAGGGCCGAGGGGAAGAAGGGAAAACATCCTCAAGCTTTCCTACACCCTGCCCGTCAAGCAAATCAATCTCAGGGAATCCTTCAGGTTCAGGCCTGGAACTAATTACGACATGCATGCAAAAATCGCCCTTGATGGTAAGATTTACAGCTCTGGAGAAGACTTTGATTTTCAGGATATTTCCATCCAGGGAACTGGTCTCCAGATCCCAAATGATGGAAAGCTTGTTAAGTCTTTGCTGCGTTCTGATAGGAAGAAAAAGATTAAAACCAGGATAACCCTGCTCGATACAAGCATTGAAGAAAAAAAATGGTCCTTTAACGTCAAGGCAGGAGTAGTGTGGAAAAAAAATACCACCAACAAGCCCCACAGCTTTATTGGTGCCAGGTTTATCAGGCTTGCCAGTGGTGCAGAAAAAATATTAACTCAGTATATTCACAATGGACAAATATTTAGAATGCAGAAGCGCAGGGCTGATATGCTGAGGCATTATTGAAGTACTGCACTGTTACTATTTAACTCAGTGGATGTAATACCATTAAACGTGCTTATCATGCGATGTTGATTTTAAGGTGTGAAGTACTTCACAGGAACATTTGCAGTATTGATTGATTTTTTTCTGAATCTGCGCAACTCGCATAATGAAGGAGAAATCTGTCTTCTAATGTCCCTGTCATAGGAAAAAAAATCCTAATGTATCTGTCTGGTCTTCCTGGCTGATTCTGAAAAAATTTCTAATGCCTGCAGTGAGTCTATGTTTGCGCCGATTTTGTGTGTTTTGGCATTAAAGGTGCACCATTGTTTATTAGTGAGTTTGTCAAAGTTCAAAAAAATATAATGGGGGTGCAAAATGAGCATATTTTCAAAGTGGCGCAGAAAAAAAAGTTATGATAAAAACCTGTTTGAACACTTTAGACCGGGAACCGGCGTTGATGTGGTGCTTGAAACTGGCGAGGGGCGCTATGATATCAGGTCTGCCATGATATACGATATTAATTATTTTTCAAGTACAGTAGTAATTTCTCAAACCAGCCCTGCTATTACACCAAATACCATGTACAATAAAATGCAGATTGCAGAACTTGCAAGGGACAAAGCAGGAAATGAACAAAGGCTGGGGATGCCCTGCCATATTGAAGGTTTTATTCAGAATTATAAAATGGGTAATGGCTCTAAAGAAACAATCATACGGATTTGCTTTTCTTCTCCTGTTCAAAAAATAGATTTAAGGGAAACCTACAGGTTTTTGCCAGACGAAAGGCATGACCTGAAGGCAGAGATTGCCCTTAATGGCAGTGTTTTTAATTCTGGAAAAGATTTTAGTATTGCAAATATTTCATGCCAGGGAACCGGGTTTATGGTTCCAAATAATGGCAGATTTATCCAGAATTCCTTGATGCTTAACAGTGTGAAAGATGAGCTTGATGTTGAAATAACCCTGTATGATTCAAGTGCTGCCATACAGAGAAGGACTTTTAATGAAAAACTGATGATTATATGGAAAAAAACTGCCTTTGAAAAACCTCACAGCTTTATTGGAGCCAGGTTTATCAACATTGCACGTGAAACCGAGTGGATGCTGGCCCGGTATATCCACAATGGACAGGTGTTTCGGATAAGGAAAAAGACAGCTTATTTGTAAATTTTTTACGAGGCGCACAGGTGCAGTGCAAGGGTAGTATCTGGGCTGCACTGCAGTGCCTGTTACTTGCGGTTGAGTTTTTTCTTCCTTGACCACCGCTCAAAAAACCCGACATTACCAGCATCATAGGCCCGGTCGAGGCGTTCTTCCTTGAGTCCGTTTCCATCCGGCCCAACGATTGCAGTTCGCAGGCATTCGGTCTTGTCCGGGCATTGCATGCAGGATTCAGGCGACATTCTAAGGCCGTCATCCTTCATTGGAAAAACAGTTTCCAGGTTCCCGAAGCATTCTGGTTTTTCATTCATATCTTGTCCGACTTTTTTATTACTTTGTTTGGTTTTACTTTTTTTGTCTTCAATATTTACTTTGGCATTGTCTATGATATTTGTTCTGGCTGCATCTTCATTAACTGATTTTGCAATTGTAATCTTACTAAACTCATCTGTATATTTTTCTATCAGCCTGTTTTTTGCAAAGCTGTAGTAATTATAATTTTCGCCAATAACAATATGGTCGTGTACAGAGATTCCAATCATCTGGCATGAAAAAATGAGCTGTCTTGTGATTGCGTGATCTGCTGCCGATGGTTCAGGGTCGCCGGATGTGTGGTTGTGGCAGAATATCAGCGATGCTGCATTTTTTGCGATTGCCGAGCGGACAACCTCCCTGGGATATACGCTGCTGGCGGTCAGGGTTCCCTGGAAAAGCGTTTCCGAGGTTATCACTTTATTTTTTGCATCAAGGTATACTACAGAGAAGGATTCCCGGCTCCTGTCTTTTAAATTATGAAAAAGGTAGTCAAAAAGATCGTTGGTGTTTCGGATTGGATCCTTGTCAATCAAGCGCAACTGGAGGTATCTGTCTGCAACTGCTTTTATCAGGCGGAGTCCGATCAGGTTTTTGGGGCCGATTCCCTTGATTTTGCATAACTCTTCTGTGGATGCTTCAATTACTCCCGGGAAGTTTTTAAATTCTTTTACTGCATCTTTTGCAGACTGCTTGCAATCACGGCGAGGAGTTCCCAGGGTCAAGAGAAGTTCAATTACTTCATAGTCGTGAAACCCGGACAGGCCTGATTTCAGGAAGCGTTCACGCAACCTCTGCCTGTGGCCGGCTGAGGTTTTAGGCGTTTTTTTAGGGGGGGCATTGCCTTTGCCCTTTGTATCGGACTTTTTCATTTTTATTACAAATGGACTTAAAATATTAATTTGCTTGATTTAAAAATTTTCAGCCAGTTCCAGGCTGATTAAGGTCTTCAAATATATTCTTTTATCATTTATAAAAGGCTTGAAAAGCAGGCTCTAATATTCTTCTTTTTCCGGCTTCAAATCCCTGGTCATTAGCCTGCCCACAGCATCGGCAGGTGGCGAGTCTTTGTATAGTATGTTGTAAACCTCAAAGGTTATGGGCATTTCCACACCAAGCCTTTTTGAGAGGTTATATATGGATTCAGCGTTTTTAACACCCTCTGCAACCATCTTCATCTCTGCCAGGATTTCAGAAAGCTTCATCCCTTCACCGAGTTTCCTGCCTACGGTGTAGTTACGGCTCAGGGTTCCAGTACAGGTCAGTATCAGGTCGCCAACTCCGGTTATGCCGGAAAAAGTGTCCGGGGCTGCGCCCATCCTGGCTCCAAGGCGGGTTATTTCTGCCAGCCCGCGAGTGATGATAGCTGCTCGTGTGTTCAGGCCAAAGCCCATTCCATCGACAATGCCGGAGGCAATTGCAATAACGTTTTTTACTGCTCCGCCTAGCTCGACCCCAATAACATCGGTGTTTGTATAGACCCTGAAAAAAGGTGTTGCAAAAACCTGCTGTAAAAATTCGGCAGTTTCAAGGCTGGAGGATGCAACCGCTGCAACCGAAGGAACATTGCTAACTACTTCCTTGGCAAATGTCGGGCCGGATATTACTGCTAAATTTCCATCGGGCACCTTTGGCATTGCCTGTTGCAGTATACCATGCATGGTCAGGTCAGTTTCAAGCTCTATGCCCTTTGATGCAGATACGATTTTGGTTTCCGGGCCTGCAAACTCTGCAACCTGCATTGCCATGTTTCTGAAAATATGGGAGGGAACCACCAGAACCAGTACGTCCTTATTTGACGCAACATCTGAAAGATCGTTGCTTGGAGTAATATTTTTTGGAAGAGGCATTCCCGGCAGAAAAGTTTTATTTTCTCCCAGGGTTTCAATCTCGTGTTTTACCTCTTCTTCAAAGGCCCACAGGGCCACGGAAAGCCCCTTACCTGCAAGCAGGCTGGCAATGGCAGTACCCCATGTGCCGGCACCTATTACGCCAACCTTTACATCTTTCAAATCTGGTTTATCTGCGTTCCCCATTTTTAGTCTTCTTTCTCAGCAAGGCGGGCCACGCCAGATACGGATTCACCATCATCCATGCCTATCAGCCTAACGCCCATAGTATTTCTGCTTATCACAGAAATTCCTTCTACTGCCATGCGGATAAGTTTACCCCGGTCGGTCATTATCATGATGTCGTGGTTATTATTTACCAGAAGTATTGATATGACCTTGCCGTTTCTTTCGTTTGTCTTGATGGTTATCAAGCCTTTGCCGCCGCGGTTGTGCACTGGATACTCGTCTATGGATGTGCGTTTTCCGTATCCGTTTTCCGTGGCTGTAAAAAGCGTCTGCCCGTGTGTCATAACTTCCATGGCAACGATTTTGTCATTGGCATCAAGCTTCATTCCCCTGACACCGCCAGCGGTTCTGCCCATTGGCCGGACGTTTGATTCGTGGAAGCGGATTGCCTTGCCGTTGGATGAACCTAAAAATACATTCATAACGCCATCGGTTATCCTTGCTCCTATCAGCTCATCGCCCTCTGTAAGGGTCAATGCGATGATGCCTCCGGCTCTTGGCCTGGAGTATGCCATGATTTCTGTCTTCTTAATCTTTCCCTGCTTGGTGGCGAGAATTACGTTGCCTCCAGGTTCAAACTCAGGAACCGCAAGAACCGTTGCCAGCATTTCGCCAGCCTCCAGATTAAGCAGATTCACAATAGCCTTGCCCTTGGCGTGTCTTCCAGCCTGTGGGATTTCGTAAACCTTGCGCCAGTATACCCTGCCCAGGTTTGTAAAGAACATGAAGGTGTGGTGTGTTGATGCAACAAAAAGATGTTCCACAAAATCCTCGTCCTTTACTCCCATTGCCATCTTGCCCTTGCCGCCACGTTTCTGGCTTCGGTAGAGGGTGATGGGGTTGCGCTTGATGTAACCGGTTTTGGAAATGGTCACGACCATGTCTTCTTCGACTATCATGTCCTCAATGGAAATTTCCTCGGTCTCAAGCACTATCTCGGTTCTTCTTTCGTCTCCGAACTCCTCCTTGATTTCAATAAGCTCGTCCTTAATAATTCCCAGGACAATTTTTTCGCTGCCAAGAATTTCCTTGTACCAGGCAATGTCCTTGAGCAGGCTTTCATACTCTGCCATAATCTTATCACGCTCAAGCCCGGTGAGCCTTTGCAGGCGCATATCGAGTATGGCCTGGGCCTGGACTGCTGTGAGTTCGAACCGCTCAATAAGTTTGCTTTTTGCTTCTGGCGGGGTTTTGGATGCACGAATCAGCGCAACTATCTCGTCAATATTATCCAGGGCAATAATCAGGCCCTCTAATATATGCGCCCGTTCCTCGGCCTTTCGCAGGTCAAAGCGGGTTCTTCTAATTATTATTTCTTTCCTGTGAAGGATAAAATGCTCAAGAATTTCTTTCAGATTTAGCAGCTCCGGGCGGCTGTTGACCACCGAAAGGAGGATCACGCCAAAGCTGGTCTGCATCTGAGTATGCTTATACAGGGTGTTTATGATTACTCCTGCCACCTGATCCTTTTTCAGGCCAATGGCAATCCTCATGCCGTCCCTGTCAGACTCGTCACGGATGTACCTGATGCCCTCAATCTGTTTGCCCCTGACCAGTCCGGCAATCTTTTCTATCAGCCTGGATTTGTTAACCTGGTATGGAAGCTCGTTTACTATTATGGCCTCGGCTCCGGTCTTTTGATCCTTTTCAATGAGCGCCCTTGCCCTCATGCGGACAATGCCCCGGCCTGTTCTATAGGCAGATTTTATGCCCGATGTTCCGTATATCAGCCCGGCTGTAGGAAAGTCAGGGCCTGGTATGTGGCCCATCAGCTCGTCAATTGTGATTTCAGGATTATCTATCAGGGCAGTTACGCCCGATATGATTTCATTAAGATTATGCGGTGGGATGTTGGTTGCCATTCCCACGGCAATTCCTGAGGAGCCATTTACAAGCAGGTTGGGAATTTTTGCAGGAAGAACAACAGGCTCTTCCATGGTCTCATCATAGTTCTGCTGGAAGTTGACCGTCTCCTTTTCCAGATCCTGAAGCATCTGGTGGGAGAGTTTTTTCATCCTTATTTCGGTGTATCTCATTGCAGCAGCAGGGTCACCGTCTACAGAACCGAAGTTGCCCTGTCCGTCAACAAGAAGGTAGCGCAGGGAAAAATCCTGGGCCATTCTGACGATTGTGTCGTAAACCGCAGAGTCGCCGTGTGGGTGATATTTACCAATTACATCACCAACAATACGGGCTGATTTTTTGTAGGGTTTGTTAAAGTCGTTTTTTAACTCATGCATGGCAAAGAGTACACGCCTGTGAACCGGTTTTAATCCATCCCGTACATCAGGAATCGCCCTGCCTATGATTACGCTCATGGCATAATCCAGGTACGATTTTTTCATCTCAGACTCAATGCTGACTTCACTAAATTTTTCAGTTAAATCCATTTTACTCCTGGTGAATCCTTAGGTTATGATTTTAAGATTTTAAGATTATTTCTAATCCTGAACCCAATATGAAATAAGCAAAAAAATGCTGCATGCCACTGTGTTTCACTGCTTTATAAAACTTACAGTTTTTCGACCTCTGCTTCGGGCATTTGACTGCCGGGTATACTTTCAGGGTCGATCAACACCTGGTAGCTGGCCTTGTATATTTCTGCCAGAGTTAAAAATGCCGTAACAATTAACGGGCCGTAAATTATGCCCAGGATGCCGAATGCGTTCAAGCCCCCCATTATTGAAAGAAATACAAGCAGGGAGTGCATCTGCATCCTGTCGCCCATGAAATAGGGCTTGAAAATATATTCAATGGTAATCATCAAAAATATGTAGAATACGATAAAAAACAGACCTGCTGCAAACCTGCCCTTGAGAAAGAGTAGGAGTGTTGCAGGGACGAAAACCAGACCAATACCCATGATTGGCAGAAAAGCGAGTATGCCCATTACAAATCCCCATAAAATTGGGGACCCAAGGCCAAAAAGTGCAAACACAACCCCGCCGGCAACGCCCTGGATTGCTCCGGCAAGACCGTTGCCCACTAAAACTGCACCAGCCATCTCCTTGAATTTGCGAATAAGTTTGGAATCCTGCTCATCGGGCAAAGGTGAGAGGTCTACTATAAAGGAGAGAAGTTTTCTGCTGTCTATCAGGAAAAAAAAGATAATAACCAGCATGAAAAAGAAATTTACAAAAAACTTGAAAAGGTTGGCAGCAATAGAGTTGGCCTGCTTAAACAGGAAAAGCCCCGTGGCCTTGCCAGCCTCGGACAGGGTTGATACTATCTGGTCGCCCGTAACAGAGATATTAAAGCGTGCCAGGAATATATTTGCCTTGTCAATAAGTTCCCTGTTTTCAAGGAGTTTTTTGAACTGATCCCCCAGTACTGCATCCTTTGCAGTATCAATAAGGGCGAGTGCCTCTGTTGAAAGCGCACCCACAAAAAATACAATTGGAATAAAAAGCAGGAAAAATATTAGTATGCAGGTGGTCATTGATGCCCATGTAATCGACATCTTTTTAGTCAGCTTCCTGTAGACCGGTGAGAACATACCCGCAACCACAAGTGCGAGGACTATTGTTGCCACAAAGGGCTGAAGGAGCCACAGCAGTAATATCAGGGAGCCGATAAAAAGCACCAGAAAAAACCACAAAATCATGTTTTGACTTGAATGGACGGTCATTGAGTTTCCAAAAGCTTAAGCTAAGACATTGTTTTAAACATAAGATGCCAGCGAACCCGCATATGCATAGGACAAAAAACGCAAACCCTTTTGCAAAGGGAGTTTGCGTTTATAAAAAAGGATTTGTGCGTAATTCTTATTGTAATGCATTTTTCAAATCAAGCATCATGGCTGGATTCGGCAATAGATTTAATCAGTATTGATTTAATGCAGAACAAAGTCCTGGAGATCTATACACAGCACTGGCAGTTTTGCAGCTTCGTCAGGAGCTGACATACGCACCGGCAACCAGCAAAAGAAGTGCTTCATAAGTAAACATTGCAGTAAAGCTGCCGAAAATCGCATAGGTTATTCCCCCGCCTACTATAACGGGAACTCCAAGTACAACGAGTCTACCTAATTTCTGACTTAATTCCATTTTTAACAATACCCCCGGTTAACCTGAATTTTTTTTTAACGAAGCTTTTTGCTTTGGCTATCCATGCGGACTGCCTGTAAAACCTTGCAAATAACTCCGTAATAATTTTGATTGCACAGATTGAACAATTATCATTGTGACACTTAAACACTCTAGCAATATAAGGGTGCTAAGTAAAGGGTTTTTTTGTTGAGGAGGCGGGTATTTGTGTAAAAATTTATGGAGAAGATAACGTGTTGAAATTTTGGGGAAAACCCTCTGCCTGAAAGGCAGTTTCAAAGGGTTTTCCCCTTAATAAGATTAGCCTTTTTCTATAATCATGGCCATGCCCATACCACCGCCGATGCACATGGTTATGAGTCCTGTGGAGTAGCCCTGCCTTTTCATGTGGCTCATTCCAGAAACCATCTGGCGTGCGCCAGTACAGCCGATTGGATGACCAAGGGAGATGCCGCTGCCAACTTCATTTGGCTTGTCGTTTTCCAGGCCAAGCTCTCTCATGCAGCCAATAGCCTGGGATGCGAATGCCTCATTCAGCTCGATCATGTCTATGTCGCCTATGGTCATGCCAGTGGCTTTCAGCACCTTTCTTACGGAAGGAACCGGGCCAAGCCCCATATATGCCGGGTCAAGTCCGCCGGTTGCAAAAGCCTTGATCTTTACCAGAGGCTCAAGGTTCAGTTCCTTTGCCTTGTCTGCGCTCATCAGCAGAACCGCAGCAGCACCATCATTGATACCCGATGCGTTGCCAGCAGTTACTGTACCGTCTTTCTTAAATGCCGGACGGAGTTTTGCCATTTTTTCAAGGGAGGTTTCCATTGGGCGCTCATCAGTATCATAAATAATATCGCCCCTGCGGTTCTTGATAACTACGGGTGCAATTTCATCCTTAAAAAGACCGCCGTTAATTGCTGCCATAGCGCGGGAATGGCTAAGGGCCGCCAGCTCATCCTGCTCTTCCCTGCTTACATTGTACATTGCTGCTATATTCTCGGCTGTAATCCCCATGTGATAGCCGTAGAAGATTTCGTAAAGTCCGTCAAAAACCATCAGGTCGTAAATGTCGCCAACGCCTGTAAGCTCCATCTTGTGTCCCCACCGGGCCTTTGGAAGTGCCAGGGGAACCTGGGACATGTTTTCCATGCCGCCAGCCATGACCACATCTGCATCTTCTGTCATGATGGACTGTGCTGCCAGTGCGATTGCCTTGAGACCTGAACCACAAACCTTATTGATGCTGAAAGCAGATGTCTCTTTGCAAAGGCCGGCTTTTACCATTGACTGCCTTGCTGGATTCTGTCCCTGTGCAGCCTGGAGAACATTACCCATAATAACTTCATCTATGGCAACAGGAGTTGCAGAGTCGTCCCAGTCCATTGCTGCTTTTTCAAGCTCAATCAAGCCCTGATCCTTGAGTTTGTCACATGCAACTTCCTTCATCAGTTCGCTTTGAACTGGTTTCAGGTTTGCTTTTTTCAGAGTTTCCTTCATTACAATGGAGCCAAGTTCCACGACTGGTACAGTTTTAAGGCTTCCACCAAAACTACCTACTGCTGTTCTTGCGCCACTTACGATTACGACATCTTTCATCTTGATTCCTCCTGGGGATGCTGAGCCTGTTAAATGTGGTTAGTAGTAATTTATCACCTGGTTAAATTGTAAATCAAAAAATAAAATCAAAACTGGAAATAGTAATGTTAAAGTGAATTTTTTTTATTTTGGAAAAAGGCATGTTTCAGGTGCAAACAAAAAAGCCATTTATTGCAAAATCACAATTTTTATTTTAAGTTAATTGATGATTTTATTTAGCACCCTTATTTAAAAAGGTCAAGGGGTTGTAACCAGTTATGAACTTTTGATTCAAGTTCCACGCACTCTCACAATATATTGTGGTGGACATATCTGAAATTACCAGATAAAGTGGTCAGGGCAAAATCGCATTTGCCCGGTCAAGCCAGTTTTTTGTTTTACATTTGATTTTAAAATTTGCATTATTTTTTATCCTTATGTACATTTAATCCTATTACAGAAAATAATTTGCTGTATAAGTTTTTGTGCAGCAGAAGATGTTGAGTTTTACTTAAAAAAAACCCGGAGCTACACATGTGCCTTATAGTTTTTGCATACAAAGCCCTGCCGGGCTGCCCCCTCCTGATTGCTTCCAACAGGGACGAGTTTTTTGAACGGCCCACAAAACCGGCTCATTTCTGGGATGATGCACCTGAAGTACTTGCAGGCAGGGATATGAAAAATATGGGTACGTGGCTGGGCATTACAAAAACCGGGAAGTTTGCAGCATTGACCAATTTTAGGGAACCACGGCTCATGAAAAGCAACCCGCCGTCACGGGGGCTTCTGGTCAGCGATTTTTTAACTGGAAGTACTTCTGCAATTGACTATCTGAAAGATGTTTCAAAAAAAGGCCGTGATTATGACCTGTTCAATCTTATTGTGGGAACCCCGGAGGAGCTGCTCTATTATTCAAACGCCGGAGAAAACGACGATGGAGATGCAGACGGAATAAGCATCATAACCCCTGGTGTACACAGCATCAGCAACAGCCTTCTTGATGTTCCCTGGCCAAAGACTACAGCGGTTGCGGATGGTATGGATATGGCCCTTAAAAAAGGCTTGAACAGTAATTGCGCTGGTGCTGATAATGACGGCAGTAATGCTGGAAATAAAGACATCAGCGAGGGCCTGTTTGAGGTTATGGGTAGTACTGCAACATTTCCGGATCATTTACTTCCAGACACTGGAATCGGGCTGGAATGGGAAAGTATGCTCTCTGCGGTATTCGTGAAATCAAGCTTTTACGGCACCCGGTCAACAGCCGTTCTCAGGTTTTTGGACAGCGGAAAAATTCATTTTACAGAGCGAGCCTTTGATAACTTCGATAATGCACCGGAAGCATATAATGAAATAAAATTTGCAGTTGATTCAAATTGAACCATGCAGGCAATTGCCCGGCAATAAAAAGATCGGAAACAACATCATGGGAAAATCAAGAAACTATTACAGAATGAAAAAGGCTTTGGCCCTTATCGATAAATACTGGTTCATGACGGGAATCGTTGTTGTCTTTACATTGACGATGATTGACCCGTCCGGGGCAGTGTCTGGTGTTGGCAGGGCGCTGAAATGGCTCAACGGAACAGATGCCGCACTTATTCTTGTTTTCTTTTTGTCCGGCCTTGTTCTGGATTCTGCAAAATTGCGGGAGGGCGCGCTGGACATTAAAGGAACCGTCCTGGCTTTACTTCTAATATTCATTGCAGCACCATTAATAGGCATGGCTATTGGGTTGATGCAGGGAACAACCGGCATAATGATCGGAATATTTATAGTTGCTGCCATGCCGACCACAATCAGCAGCGGAGTGGTTATGACCGAGGCTGCCGGGGGAAACCAGGCCCATGCTTTGATGATAACCGTAATCGCCAACACCATCTCTATTGCAGCGGTTCCCTTTGCCCTGGCCCTTGTGCTGTGGAGCGCTGATCTGGGCAGGGAGGTAACCATAGACAGGATTGCTGTTATGAAAAAAATCGGGTTTTTAGTTCTTGCGCCCCTGTTTGCAGGAAGCATGATTCAGCGATTTTCTAATGGCTTCTTTAGCCAGGCTGAAAAACAAATCTCCATAGCAAACCAGGTTATAGTCCTTGGTATTGTGTGGATGGCATTTTCTCAGACAAGGGAAACCGTGCTCAGCAACCTTGACTCCATAGTCCCTGCAATGATAGCGGTCATCATGTTTCACATGCTTCTGCTTGGTACGGCCTTTGGCTGTGTTAAAATCCTGAAAATTCCCAAGGGAAAACGGGAGAGCGTTATCTTCATGGGTTCCCAGAAAACCCTTCCGCTTTCCATTATTATGCAGATGAGCCTGTTCCCGGATTTCGGTCTTGCGCTGGTGGTTTGCGTACTGCACCATGCCACGCATCTGGCAATTGATGCATGGCTTGTGGAGCGAATGAAGAAAGCCTGAGCGCACCTGTTTTTTTATAACGATAGAAACGGAAAAGCCCTGAAAAGGCTGCCGTTGGAGGGATGAAGTTAAAATTATATACGCCGGGTCAGCCAAGCAAAGGGATCAGGCTGAGGGCAAGTCCCACGATAAAGATAACAACCTGAATCTTGGATTCCTTTGAATCAAACCCCACATAAACCGGCTGAATAACAAACAGTCTGATAACCCAGAAGAATGAGATGCCCATTAAAAGCGCCTTGCCAAGGGAGGTCGTAAGAATTTCATTTGGAAACAACAGGTACAAGGCCCCCATCAGATACCAGAAAAGCATCAGGCACTGGTTCAGCACCTGGATACAGGCGCGGTTCTCGACGCTCATCTTTGGAAGTTCCTCTTTCCAGTTGAATATTTTGCTAAACCCCAAATGCGATATTCCACAAAAAATCAGGTGTGCTCCAGCGATGTAAACAACCGTCTTCATATTCATAAAATCCCCCTGAGTGATTCATGATTACCAAGTATTGATTTAAAAAAAATCAAATATTATTGAACCGCAAAATCATAGATATGGCTATTTGCCGAACATTCCTTTTAAGGTGCTCATCAGCCCGGCATCCCTGGTCACATTTTTTTTAAATATCAGAAACAGGGCAACCTCGCTTTGCTCGGACTCACCATCGACCCGCATTATTTCATCCATTTTATTAATCAATATGACCTTTTCCCTGTTTGAAAAAACCCTGCTTATTGTCAGTGCATGACTTTCAATTTTTTTTTGGAGATTCATGCCAAAATCCGTGGCAAGTTTAATTTCTGTGAAAGCATGGACAAGCGCAGATTTCATACCACCGTAACCCGGGTCCCAAATATCTTTCAGGGCAGAAGCAACCATCTGCTGCTCCTTTTTTAGTACCTGTCCGTCAGCAGCTGCCATCATCACCAGAGTTTCAGCTATAATATTTCCAAAATCCTTACCAGTAGCCATATGTGACTCCCAAATTGTTATAAGCAATCTAAACATTCTAACAAAGCATTGTATTTAAGGCAACTTTTTTTGTAGGGCGCATGACAAAAATGATGATATTTCTTTTTTTTTATTAAATGACTGTAAACGCAAGCAGAATTTTATGTCAAGTTCTTACTGCTTTTGCTTGATTTTTAAAAAAACATTTGCTAATTATTTTTTTTGGCAAACAATTTATTTTAAATGATTTTAAAGGGATGATAAATACAAATGTTAGATTTTCTTGATAAGATACCATATACGTCTTTGATTGTTTTTACAATTATTATGCTGCTTGCGCCGTTTAAACCAATGCCTCATGTAGTGGAAAAATTCTTGATACTGAAGAATGGAACCCTCCATAAACCGATTGACATCTTTGACCTTTTTTTCCATCTGACCCCTCTGGCAATACTTATGTTAAAGTTTGGGAAGTCATATTTTAAATAAATTGCTTTCTTAAAAAAAATATCGGTTATCTATAAAGCTCAGGCTGTATTCAATTTTGAACAAGTCCTGAATATAATATCCATACCGTGAACTTGAAAATAATTGGTATGGAGAGCCAGGCCTGCGGGGGTTGCCCTGTAGTTTGATTATTTGTAATATTAGGATTGCTTCAAATGGAAAAAAAATTAAAATATCGACTCATCACCGGTAAGGATGATGCAGATTTCTGCAAGAGAATATCTGGTATTATTGAAGAAGGGTATCAGCTTTATGGCTCGCCTTCTGTAACATTCAATGGAAAAGATGTGATTGCAGCGCAGGCCGTGGTGCTGGCTGAGAAGGCCAAATAATAGGGCCGGGGAATAACGGTTTTTTTTGGTCTATCTGGTTAGGCTCTGCGCAGCTTACGCAAGCTTTTTGCGCTGTTTACACAAGTTTTTGCGTTACTCACGCAAGCTTCCGCTGAAGTCTCATTTTCAGGCCCAGGATGTGAAGCAGTGTGCTGGTAAGTATGGCCGCAGTCAAGTTAAGTATCGTAAGCAGCAAGTGTCTGGGATTGTTAGTTTTTGCAGTTGCAGTTTTCATGGTTCCCCCCCTTTTGCGTAGAAGATTAAGGCCAAGCTGATTTTCTCTTGATACGCTTTTGCTCCCTAATATATATATCGGATTTTAAAGCTTATTTCTTAAAAATTTAAGGTAAATATTCCAAAAATTTTACCAGCTTTTTCATAAAAATTAGACAAATTTTGTGAATGCATCCTGTGTGGCTCTGCTGCAATGTTATGAATTGAAGCAGCGCACCGGAACGAGAGGAGGGCAGACAATGCCAGGAAACATGCGAAAGAGCCTTGTCGCTGCTGCCTTTATCTGCGTGTTGTAAAGTCTTGACATTGAAGGTTTTTCAGCTTATCTTTTATATAATGGAACAGATGGGTAAAAATGCTGTTTAGATTGCAGGGTACATAAGTTTGGAATTTGATTTTACAGCAATACATATCCCATTGAAATCATAAACAAACCAAAATAAATATAATATATTTTTTTAAAAAATTTAAAAGGTAATGCAAAATGTCGGGCAAGGATTACTACAGCACGCTTGGTGTTGAAAAAAATGCTGATACAAATGAAATAAAAAAAGCTTATCGCAAGCTGGCAATGAAATATCATCCAGACCAGTCAAAGGGCGACAAAGCTTCGGAAGACAAATTCAAGGAGATCAGCGAGGCCTACGCAGTGCTGAGCGATAAGAAAAAACGTCAGGAATACGACACCTTCGGGTCAAGCGGGTTCCAGCAGAGATATTCACGGGATGACATATTCCAGGGCTTTGACCTGGGCAGTATATTCAAGGAATTCGGTTTTGGCGGCGGTGGCGGCGGCGGCGGTTTTGGAAGAAGGCGCGGCGGTTTTAATTTTGGCGGGGAGTCGCCCTTTGGACAGGGGCGCAGGCAACAGCCCCCGGCAAAGGGTTCTGACCTGATTTACGACCTCCCCCTGACCCTGGAAGAGATTGCAAATGGTGCAGAAAAAACCGTGTTTTTTGAGCATGAGGGCCGTTCTGAAAAACTTTCCGTAAAAATCCCAAAGGGTTTTGTGGAGGGTAAAAAGCTGCGCCTGGCAGGGAAGGGCGAGCAAAGCCCCTATGGCGGCCCCCCTGGTGATCTGTTTATCAAGTCGATTTTCCAGAAAGAGCTAAAGTATGAGACAAATGATTACGATGTTACTGTTAACCATGAAATTAAGCTGACCGAGGCGATTATGGGTGCATCAATCTCTGTTCCTACAATCCACAGAAAAGAGATGGCCCTCAAGGTGCCGCCTGGTATAAAACATAAGACAAAGATGAGAATTCCAGGATATGGTCTGCCCCGCATGAATAACGGGAAAACAGGCGATTTTTACGTTAGGATTCTTGTTGCGATGCCAAAACAGCTAAACGACAAGCAGAAAAAACTGGTAGAAAAACTGGCTGCATCGGGCTTGTGATGCAATTGACGTTGACAAACACTGGCTTTTGGTGTATGCAAAACTATTAAAGTAAAAATGTATGTCAAAGCAAAATTATAAACTGGAAATAGTATTATCAGGGCAGGAAATCGACCAAAGCATAAATAGGATTTCTGCAAAAATTTCAGAAGATTACAAGAATGCAAAACCGATTTTGATAGGGGTGCTAAAGGGAGCGTTTATATTTCTTGCTGATCTTTCAAGATCACTTGACATGCCTGTAGAAATTGACTTTATAGGGGCTTCCAGCTATGGAGATAAGGCCCAGTCGTCTGGAAAGCCCAAAGTAACAAAAGAAATTGGAATAAATGTATCTGGCCAGGATGTAATTGTTGTTGAAGACATAATAGACACCGGCCTGACAACGTCTATGATAATGCGCCATATTGAAACGCTCGGCCCCAAAAGCCTTAAACTCTGTGCGCTCATAGACAAAAGAGAAAGACGGCAGACAGATATAAAAATTGATTATGCTGGCAATATAATTCAAGAAGGTTTCCTTGTCGGCTATGGACTTGATTTTAACGAAAAATATAGAAATTTGCCCGGAATTTACAAACTGGAACCATAAACCCAGGGGATAAAAATGATTGTATCATGCGAAAAATGCCAGTCGAAATTCAATCTCAAGGACGAACTTGTTAAAGCGGCAGGCACAAAGGTCAGATGCTCAAGCTGCAAACACGTATTCAAAGTTTTTCCTATAGTAGAGGAGCCAGAAGCTCCTGCACCCGAGCCCCCGGCACCAGAACCCTCGGAAGCAGAAGCCACGGTTGAGAAAGAAGAACTCGATAAATCGCTGGGCATGGAAGTCTATGACGATCAAGACCCACAGGAAGATGATGGCGATCTAAATATTGATGACGACCTTGATCTTGATTTTGGCGAAGAAGAAGAGGATGCAGGCGATATTGATCTTGGTGTCGATCTGGGTAGTGCAGATGGCGAAGAAGCCTCAATCGACGACATGGACATGGATCTGGACATGGGGGATGATTCCGGCGCTGATGCCCCGGCTGATGATGACATGGATCTTGATATGGACCTTGATATGGATCTGGACATGGGTGATGATGCTGGTGATGAAGCAGCAGATGCATCGGCAGATGACGATGATCTGGATATTGACCTTGATATGGATTTTGACGAGCCATTTGGCGAAGACAAGCCACCTGAAGCTGAAGAGCTTGATATTGGCGATATAGAAACCATGCTTGATGATGTTGAGCCGGAAGAACAGGGCGGTGACGATGATGATGACATGGATCTGGATCTTGAGCTTGATGATCTGGACATGGACGGCCTTGAAATGGATGACGATGATGACGATGAAGTTGACCTGACAGATGTGGAAGATATGCTCGGAGATGACGACGACGATGCAGGATACACCGAGACCATGGAAGTTGATCCACCGGCGAGTGATGCTGCTGCTGTAGAACCTCCGCCAATGCCGTCGGCACCGTCTTCTGGTGGCGGGAGTGATGCTTTTATTGAAACCATGGTTATTGGCGAAGACATCCCCTCTGGCAGGGGTTCCATCGAAGATATGGTAAGCGAGGAAGAAGACGAGTATATTGAAGATGAACCAATCGAAGAAGAGCCGGTAAAAATAAAGGCTCCCAAAAAACGCTCAAAAGCACCCCTTATAATTCTTCTGCTTTTTCTTGTTGTGGTGGTTGGCGGTGCAGGGACTTTCTTCGCGCTTGATTCAATGGGGATAGAGATACCTTACCTTGATGAGTTGCTGGGCAAGGAGCCGCTTCCTGAGCAGGTGATGATAGGGACCTATGATATGTCCAACAGGTTCATCGACAATGCAACAGCAGGAAGATTGTTAATTATCACGGGTAAAATTAAAAATGAATATGAGCATCCCAGGAGTTATATAAAGGTCAAGGGAGCGCTTACGGTAGCAGGAGTAGAGTCCGCAGTAGTAAAGATTGTATATGCTGGAAACTCTCTTAGTGACGTAGATCTTGCGGCCTTGGAGATTGCAGAGATAGATAATAAGCTCAAAATTCGTTCTGGTAAAAACAATTCTAATGTAAACGTGGCGCCAGGTGCGGAGCTTCCTATCATGGCGGTTTTTGAAAATCTTCCAGAGGGCCTTGAGGAGTTTACAGTTGAAATAGTAAGTTCAGAGCGGGTTGGAGGGTAGCCATAAAAAAAAGCCTTGACATAGGGCTGGCGATTTTTTATAAAACTTTCTTTTAGTTTTCGTGTACTGGCGATGTAGCTCAGATGGTCAGAGCATGTGGCTCATATCCGCAGTGTCCGGGGTTCAATTCCCTGCATCGCCACCAAACACTTACATGATTACAGGTCAGCAACGACTATTACCCCGTAATTTCAGATGAGATTACGGGGTTTTTGCTTCTTAGGGTATTGCCGCCAGTTCAAACAAAGCCCCACCTACCACCAGTTTAGAACATCTTCCGCAAAACCCAGAAAACGCTCCACTTGCAGTTTTGTACCATCGTCAAGGGTAGCTTCTCCGGTAAAATGCCCGAATACCTGGTGCTGGACGGATTTGATGAGCAGGAGGTTGGTGCTTCCGCAGCGGTCAACAAGCGGCTGGAAATCAAGATTGAATCGCCCGTCATTGCTTGTGAATTTCCAGGGGGCCATGTAGGCCTTTGTGTT
The DNA here is from genome assembly GCA_029939895.1 of Desulfobacterales bacterium. Lineage (GTDB taxonomy): Bacteria > Desulfobacterota > Desulfobacteria > Desulfobacterales > JAOZSB01 > JAOZSB01. The sequence continues at coordinate 2,198 of JAOZSB010000002.1, read as the reverse complement.
TATTTTAAAGGTGACCTCATCAAGCTTGTGTACCCTGCCTTTATAAAAAATTACGTTCTCAGATGCCGGGCTGCGGTCGCTGAAGCCGTATCCTATATTCCATCCAAAGGATTCTCCGTCAAGAGTTCCCGATGCCGAGCCCCAATACCACCGATTTTTGTATGTCCAGTTGCCGCGACCCCAGTCAATGCCCGCAAAATCAGTTTCAGGGGTAAACTCATATACATTGTCGCCAAGTTCAACGGAGCCTTCAGCCGCCATGCAGTTTGTTTTTTGGTTGTAATAGAATGCCTGGCGGTTTTCTTCCCATGATGTTGCTATTACCATGCTTTCGAGGTCTGGTGGCTGGTGCAGGGCTATGGTTCCCTTGATTCCTTTTTCGCCCTTTTTGCTTACAAAGGACGGGGCATCAAAGGTTATTATTCTTTTGTGTCCTTCAAGCTTTACTTGTATGTTAATTTTTTTATCCCCATAGGATACGTCGCCGGACTCAGACGACGGGGGCAGGGCGGTTTTGCCCATGGGAAACAGATTCATTGTATCAAGCTGGGTAAATGTTTTGTCATTAAGGTCTATCCAGCATACAGCCGCAACTCCAAGGTAGCCAAGGTCGGATATGGTGAATGTTATTCCATACCCCTTGTCATGGGACAGGATGTAATAATAGTCCCACTCCTTGATCCTGTGGCGGGCTGCTTTTATTTTTTCACGGTCGTAGTTCCAGTATGGTTTTCGCGCCCATCCCTGCTCAATAATATGGCCGTTGTCATCAAGAAGATCAATGGGCCTGGTGATTTCAAACTGCATTTAAATTCTCCTTTGCAGACAATGATTGATAAAAAAATCATGCAGAAGTACAATTAGACAGCCTGCATGTAGCTTGAGGCGGAATTACATGCACCAAAATAGTGATATTTATCATACCCGACCTTGAGATTTTTTGAAAGAAATTGTTGCAGAAAGGTAAAAACAAAATGATCTATTGACAAAGGCAAAAGAAAAATTTAAAAAAACACATAAAGCTTTTGCCCCCGTAGCTCAGGGGATAGAGCATTGGATTCCTAATCCATGCGCCGCATGTTCGAATCATGCCGGGGGCACCATTTTTTAAGGCTTTAGCAGTAAGGGGTTCACCCTTTTAGGGGTGTGGGTGCAGGCGGAGTGTCCTTCGTCCTTCCCCGCCTGCCCATGTCTAAATGTCTTTACTTCACTGCTTCCTGCTGATTTAGTTCAACTAATCAATGTCAGAAACAAGCCTGAACCCTTGTCCAGAGATGGCCGTATGGGGCAATCCCTTGGTGCGGCTGGCTGAAGTGCTGTAAGCTGCAGGGGGTTTCCCAGTTGCCGCCACGAACAATACGGTAATAACTCGATTTCGGACCCGTTGGATCAGTTACCGATTCTGATGAATAATCGCCATACCAATCCTGATACCACTCCCAGACATTGCCGTGCATATCATACAGGCCCCAGGCAGAATAATACTTTACAGGCCGCCCGGCAAACCTGATATGCCACAATAAGCTCCTGATTGAAATTGATCTTATATATAAGATCAAAACAAATACCCCCGGCAACAGGTAAACAATGAAATTGAGTGGGACATAATAATATTGAATAGATAATTTTTCTTAAATCTTGGAAGGTGTTCATGACCATGAAGAGTGGTCGGTAGCAGGTCGGGAGATATATTATGCTCCTGCCGGGATTCTGAAGGGGAGGGAAGTAAAAAAAATGCTTCCGTTAAATGAAGCTGTTTTACTTCTACTAAGATAGGCAGGGCTGATTCTTGATGATAGTAAAAGAATGAATATAGTCATTTCTTGAAGTAAAGATATCATACTGAAAATAACAACATTTTATGCATGTGTGTAATAAATCCCTTGGGATTGAGTGTTTTGAGGGATGTTTGCGGCGTATTGTTTTGCACACTAAAACTACTTTATACTCCAATTGATGCCCCTAATAAAAAGAAATTAATTAACAAAAAAGAATTTTTTTACTTTATTTTGAGCTTACTTACTTGACATAAGAAAACAGCTTATTTATAATTGAAAAATATAGCAGTTGTTTTTGTTTGATTTAAGTTAGTCTTTGCAGCAATTCATTTTGAGGTGAAGAAGGCCATGGGTTGGCCTTCCATGCTGAGAAGAGAAGTAATTTTGGATTTACTGATAGCTAAATATTATATAACTAAA
>JAOZSB010000330.1 GCA_029939895.1 Desulfobacterales bacterium | reverse complement strand
CTCCAAAGTAATAAAAAATCATCCATATAATTGCAAAGCCCCCGACAAAACATGCAAGATCCTTCAGGGGAGGAATCCCCATTCTTTTCTTTTTTTTATGTGTAGACAGGCTTTTAATACAGTTTGTGCAAAGTACACGGTCTTCATGTTCTGTTATACACTCCCTGCAAAAAAACCGCCCGCATTCCAGGCATTTTGCGCCTGCCTCACGGGTTTCATGGTTAAAACATTTTTGTCTGGACAAACTTGTCATGGGTATTTCCTTCTTCCCCCAGATAAGCAAAAAATCTTAAATAAAATTTTTTGTTAAATCATACTGCATCTTCAACAGGTTTCATACCTTCAACCCAGGCTACAGGCTCAACCCCGCCGGACAGCTTTTTTGCATGGCTCATTTTTTTACAGGGCAAACATCCAGCAGATTGCCATTTTTCAATATATAGACCATGGTGACCAGGCAGGTACAGGGGCATTACCCCAGGGTGCTCATTGATTTTTTAAAAAAAAGTTTACTGCTTATAGTACTTCTCAAAGTAAACTAAAACCCATAACCACAAATCATAATCATAGTGCATCGTCAACAGGTTTTATTTCCTCAACCCCGGTTATGGGCCCTGTGTCGCCAGGCAGTCGCCCCTGTGCCTGTGCGATTAAGGGAGATACTTTATTTATTATTTTTTTGGCCTGTACCAGCTTTGTGATGGATGAAAGTTTTTCTGTCTGCACCCTGGTCTTTATATGGCATGTGCAGGAAGTCCCGCGAAAAAAATTCCAGGCAAGGCCAAGAAAAAACATGGCAGCAAACCCCCCCATGAAGATGGCAAGAACTTCATCATCTGCAATTATTGTCATCCAGACAAAAAAGAACAATGGGAGAAGGAGTAAAAGGTTCTGGATCATGCTTCTTATGGTTTTTCTGATTATGAAGCTTTGTATGTCGTTGTAGTAAAACCGTTTATAGTCTTCTTCGGTGCCTTTTCTTGTCACAAGGAGCAGTAGATCCGATCCCATCCAGAGCGTGGTTTCGCCGCTTACAAACCCACGATGCCGACCGGGTAGTTTTTTGTATGGTTTATTTGTAGCCATGTTTCCTCTTCTATCAGATGCTCATTTTATTGCTGCAACTGCTTTGCAAAATTGCAGGGGCTTATTCATAGTTGACCGGGCAATAAATGAATCAGCTATCCGTTTATTGCGCCTGCCACCACAAAAATCCAGATGGCAATTTGTGGTATGGCAATGATGCATGCAATTACAAATCTTATTTTTGACGTACGCAGAATGCTGCCTGGTTTTTTCCAGTGCATCGCTGTGATAATCAGCACCATTGGGGCCGTGAATATAGTGAACCAGAATATCAGCATGGGGACAATGGCAAGCTCAAGTGCTACTGTGTCATAAACCTTCCGCCTGTCCTCAAGGGTTGAGATTTTATGTTTTTTCTGGCCTGTTTCAAGGCAGACCGGGCACATGTTTTGTCCGTCAAACTCTATTGCGCAAAGTGTGCATAAAAATCTGCCGCAGGAATCGCAGGGGAGTGCTGCTTTTTTACCAGGATGATAAAAACATCCTGCATCATCAGCTTCAATTATGGATTCCCCGGCAATGCCTTGCTCAGCGTCCTTATAAAAAGCCGGGAAAACAACCGCCCCGATTTCATTGTTACAGGAATAGCATTTGGTCAGGTTGTCAATGCCGATGTATCTTGCATCCAACTCTGCCGAGCATTTTGTGCAATGTATTATTTCAGTCATTAATTTATTTTTTCCTTTTACTGCCTAATCACCCTTGTGCTGCAAATAATGTCGTGAAGGGCACGTTTTTCTGTGTCAAAGGCTGCCATGATATGCCCTGCCATAAGAGTAAATCGCCCCATCTTTTCAACAATAACCCTTACAAAGGCCTTTAGATATGTCACCCTTTTGCCATCCGCAGTTACAACCGTCAGTTTCAGTGCCATCTTGCCTGGAGTTGCAGCAAGTTTACCAATAAAGAGCGTATCAAATGTAAGAGCGACAACTGCACCCATTAGTTTAATAAAAGTCCAATACTCAGACTCCAGACCAGAACCTGTGGAAAAAAAGGGTTCCCGCAGCACCGTGGCCATTAACCATAAAAACATTCCGATGATTAAGCCGTCAATTACTTTCGCTTCAAGCCTTACCCAGAACCCTGCATATTCCATATCTCTTGAATTATCAGAATTATAGAAATCACTGGCACCCTCTTTTAGCTTTTGTATAAAGACCAGCTTGCAAGAAGCACATACAAAATGTTTATCATACTTAAATATCTCATCTTCAACAGCAGGTTTGCCGCATTCCGAACATTCTCTTGTTTCAGTCATCTTTTCGTGTCTCAAGTGGGCTGTGTTTTAAAGCCTAATCACCCTTGTGCTGCAAATATGGTCGTGAAGGGCACGTTTTTCTTTGTCAAAGGCTGCCATGATATATCCAATCGCCATGATTACTCCACTTATAATTTCGGAAAAATGCCTTCCCGCAGCCCGTAAATAAGTGATTTTTTCGCCATCAGCTTTGATAACCTTCAACTTTAGAGCCATTTTGCCGGGTGTTGCAGCGTATTTGCCTATAAAGAATGTATTGTAGGCCAGGGGGATGATTAGTTGTATCATGTACCCGAAAAATCCAGACATGGAGTCAGCCATTCCAGCAATGCCAATGACTGCCCCAGGTATCATTATCATGGCAATCGAGATAAATCCTACTATAAAATTATCAACTATTTTTGCCCAGAACCTTATCCAGAAACCAGCATACTCATAGTCGTCAAAAAGCCTGACACCCTCCTTAAGCTTCTGTACAAATACCGGTTTACACGAGGCACACACAAGATGATCCTTAAAATTGAACATCTCATCGACAAGGGCAGGCTTGCCGCATTGTGTACATATTGCCCGATTTTGTTCATCCTGGGACTCAAAACCCTGCGCACCAGAACTCTGCGCGCCAGGGCTTTGGGACACGCTGCTCTGTGAAATTACACGAGAATTATCACCCGAATCTGCCTCGGGCTGCTCACTGGCTGTCTCGTCATCCACAACAATGGTTTCAGGTTCAGTTTGTAAATCCTTTAGAGGTACCCAGTTCGTCAGTCCGGAGTTCCAAATCAGTGTTTCTGGTTTTATTGTCCCCCCGGCCACCAGCGTATCAAATTTTTCTTTTGTAAAGGGGCCAACATTTTGACCATTTTCAGCGTAATACCAATCCATAACAGACCTCTATTTGTTTAATTTTGAACATGAAAATTGTTTTTCATATGATTAATGTTTTATAGCACAAAACAAGATAGACTCCAAAACATTAATTGTAAACTCATTGAAACAGATTTCAAGCCATGCTATACATTTAAAGAAACGCTGTTAAAAATTCAAAAAAATGCGATTTGTTGGAATAAACATAAACAGGAAAAATAATAAATTTTCCAGGGGCTTATTTGTTTTGAGTGTTAAAGGCATAAGAACAGGCATAGCTTTCAATGTTGGAATTGTACTGCTTATCGGCATGGTTTCGATAAATTTGGTTACCGTGAATACAATAGAACGGGACCTGATTCGAAAAGAGCTGGAAAAAGCCATGTTTTTCATTTCATGCCTGTCAGACTCCTTTGGCAAAAATGGTGTTGCAACATCGGGGATTTTAAAAAATCCTGAGTTAATCAAGACCTTTTCATCCCTGACGCTGGTCAGCAAAAACGGGAACACAATTTTTGACTTCACCAGCAAAGGCGACGCTCAATACAAGACTATATTCATGCTCAAAATAAAAGCGTCAATACGTACCCAGGCCGTGGAAACAAGATTCATGGGACAAACATGGGGTGTCTACTGGAAACAGCCCGCCAGCGTGATGATTACAGCACCTGTTAAATCCGGCAGCATGGTGGTCGGCGGTGCAGGCGTGATCATACCCCTTGAAAGCGCGTATAACGACCTGCGTAAATCCCAGCGAACCTCAATAATCTATATGTGTATTAATCTACTGGTTCTTACTGCTTTAGGCACATATCAAATATCAACCATCATCAAACGCAGGAAACCACCATCCAATGGCAATGGACCCATTTGAAATACTGAAAAAATTTTGCGAAGAAGGCACAAAAGCCAGCAATATAATAAAGGCACACAGCAGTGCAGTCGCAGAAAAGGCAGCAAAGGCCGCAGAAAAAGTCAAACACATGCCCGTTGATCTTGACTTTATATACGAGTCCTCAATTCTCCACGACATAGGGATAATCAAAACCAATGTGCCGTCCCTTGGATGCCATGGCACACACCCCTACATCTGCCACGGTTTTCTTGGCCGTGAAATTCTCGACACCATGGGCCTTTTTCGTCATGGGCTTGTGTGCGAACGGCACGTGGGGGTTGGCCTGACCCAAAAACAAATCTCCGATCAAAACCTCCCACTTCCAAAGCGTGAAATGGTTCCTGTCTCAATGGAGGAAATAATTGTGTGCTATGCAGATAAGTTTTTCTCCAAGGGCAGGGGGCAGCTTCTTCTTGAAAAATCCCTGGAAGAAATCACGGAAGAACTTTCAAGGCATGGTAAAGAAAATGCAGAAATTTTCACACAATGGGTTAAAATGTTTGAGAAGTGAAATAAATTGCAGGAATTGATTGAAATATAAGAAAAACTATGTTTTACTGCATTCACTAAAAAAACAAAAACTTGCATGATAATAATTTCTAATAACTATTTTCAAAGGGGTATTGTTCAATGAAAAAGGTCGGCGATCTAAGCGTCAGGATGGTCGAGGCGGTGGAAAAAGGTTCGCATACTGTAGAAGAAGTACATATAAACCTGACCAATATTCCATTCGAATTTCTGGGAAAATATAAACGGCTTGAGGGCTACGCAAGTAATCTTAAAATCATTAACCAGAAAACAATAGGCACTGCATACGATGTTTTTCGCAGCGTTAATAAACAACTTGGCGGCTTTGCTGCAATTATGCAGGAAAAGAAAAAAAAAGACTGACCCGTTGTACTTCTTTTGAATATACTTCCTGTACACAAGGATATGAAAGACAATGATCCCCTACAATAAACCATATATTGCCGGCAA